>CAZKGY010000195.1:0-3923 GCA_964552305.1 uncultured Comamonadaceae bacterium | reverse complement strand
GGCGTGCATGCGTCGGCCTCGGATCGGCAGGGCGATGTCCCGCACTTGCTCGGCCACGCCTGCAAGCTCGAGCGCCTTCCATCCTCGGTCGCTCAAGGCCAAATTGATGCTACGCCCTCCGAGCACGGGCCCCACACGGGGGTCGTTGCGGCGTTCGACGACCGTCACGTCGTGCCCGCGTTTGGCAAGCATGCGCGCCATGAGTCCCCCCACGAGCCCAGCTCCGATGACGCCGAGTTTAGCCATGGGCCTGTTGCAACGCTTCGTTCAAATCGGCCAAAAGGTCTTGGGGGTCTTCGATGCCCACGCTCAGTCGGATGAGTCCGTCAGTCACGCCGGTGCGCTCACGGACTTCTTTGGGGATGCTTGCATGCGTCATGGTCGCGGGGTGGCCAATGAGGCTTTCGACGCCACCTAGGGACTCCGCCAAGGTGAAGAGCTTCGTGGCGCCAACCACGCGCTTGGCGGTTTCCAAGTCGTCGTTCGCCAAGGTGAAGGCCACCATGCCGCCGAATCCATGCATTTGCTTGGCAGCCACCTCGTGGCCGGCGTGGTCCTTGAACCCGGGCCAGTGCACCTTGCCTACGGCTGGATGGTCGAGCAACGCTTCGGCGATGACACGTCCATTGTCGCAGTGCTTGTCCATGCGCAAGTGCAGGGTTTTCAAGCCGCGCAAGACGAGGAAGCAGTCCATGGGCCCTGGAACCGCTCCGCATGAATTTTGGAGGGTTCGCAGCGCGTCGGCCCACGCTTCGTCGCTGGTCACGAGGCAGCCCATCACGACGTCGGAGTGTCCCCCGAGGTATTTGGTCACGCTGTGCATCACCATGTCCGCGCCGAGGTCCAGCGGATTTTGAAGCATGGGGGAGGCGAAGGTGTTGTCGACCACCATTTTGGCGGGGTGGTGGGCGATGGCCTTCGCCACGGCCTCAATGTCGGTGATTTGCATCATCGGATTGGTCGGGGTTTCCACCCAGATCAAACGCGTGGCGTCGTTCAAGGCGTCGTTCACCGCGTCCAGGTCGGACAGGTCCACGAAGTGGAAGCGGATGCCGTAGTGGGCGAAGACCGTGGTGAACAGCCGGTAGCTTCCGCCGTACAGGTCGTTGGTGCTGATCACTTCGTCGCCGGGCTGAAGGGTTTTCAGCACCGTATCCATGGCAGCCAGGCCAGAGGCAAAGGCCAGTCCTTGGGTGCCGTGCTCCAACGTGGCAAATGCCTGCTCCAGCGCCGTCCTTGTGGGGTTGTGGGTCCGCGAGTATTCGTAGCCCTTGTGGTTGCCCACGCCGTCCTGGACGTAGGTGGAGGTCATGTACACAGGCGTCATGATGGCGCCTGTGGTGGGGTCTGGTTCGACCCCCGCGTGCACGGCCAGCGTGCCCCGTCCGAGCGTCTTGTCGTTCATGTCATTCATCGTCAACGAATTTACGGGCGGCAGAACCAGATGTGTGCGCAATCCAAAAAGGCATCAACGTCCCACCGAGGAAAAGGTACAGATGGTACGTCAGCCCCCGCCAGGTCAGGACGACGGCAGCCCAAACCGTGGCCGTCAACGCCATGGGAAGTGCGTCGCTGACAAACGTGGGAAGCGCCAATTCGGCGAGCCCCGAAGAGCCGGGGGTGGGGCTGATGAGGAGCACCGTCCACATGGACAGTTGCCTCGCCCACAACTCGAGTTGGTTGACGGTTTGGCCTGAAAGCAAAGGCGCCACGAAGGCCATCAAGAGGGCGTTCAAGGTCAAAAACCTCGCCAACCAGCTCATGACGGTCGCCCCCAAAGCCGCCGTCCATCGGCCCATCGACATGCTTCGAAGGTCCACCGACGCCTCCAGCAAGTCGGCGGCAAGCATGGTTCCGCGGGCGTGCCAGCGACGGAGCCACGTTCGCTCAATCGTCCATTTCAGGATGCTTTGGACCCGATGCGGGGCCCAAAACAAGGCGGTGCTCAGGCACAAGGCAAGACCCATCATGAAGGCGTATCCCCCTGCGAACACCGTGGCCACGGATCCTTGAATCCAAGCGGCCCCCTCAGGGAAGAATGGCCCCCAACCTGCAATCAGGGCGGTGGCTGGCACGGCAAGAAGGAAAAAGGACTCATCCAGCAGGGCTGTCGTCATGACCACGGCGAGGCTGCGTCCCCAGGTGAGGCCGTTGCGGTGCAAAATGAACGAGGCCACGGCACTGCCGCCTACCACGGACGGAGTCAGCGCCGAAGCGAGTTCCCAAAGGGCAATGCTGGAAGTCGCCTTGCCTGCGTTCAGGGATCCGCGCCCCAGCACCATCAGGCGCAGGATGTACCCCAGGTCGCGCAGGACCACAAGGCCCATGGCCACCACCAACCACCCCCAATCAACCTCCACCGCACGCAACTCGCTCCAAGATGCGCCTTGGATGGTCGAAACGACGACCACACCCACCGCGATGGCCACGCTAAGTGCCACCGCCCACCAAACGCGGCTGGCCGTGAGCCAGGTGGCGCTTTGTCGAAGTCGGTCGTGGTTGTTCATGGCCTTCCCCCAAGGTACCATGGCTTGGCGCAAGTCACGCGTAGACGTGGGAACCCTCGCTGCAATTGGTGCACATGTCGATGCCTTGGCGGTTGGAGGTCACCTGACGACGGAACGCGTCGTACGCGGAGGCATGCCAAATGGCCTTCATGGATTCGCGGTTCAGGTTGCCCATGACGTGGCTGGCATCCTTGTCGAAACAGCATGGCACCACGTTGCCATCCCATGTGGCCACCGCCCCTTGCCACATGCGCCAACACTCGTCCTTCAATGGATTGCGAAGCACCCATTTCCCCGAGGCTTCGTCGCGGTCGTAGCGACGGTGTTCGCGGTGGCTTGCCAGCAATGGATGCCCGTCACGGGGGTCGTCCAATTGCGCGGTTTTGAGGACCAGCTCGTGCACGCCCATTTCGCGGGCCATGCGTTGGATTTCAGGGATGTCGTGTTCGTTGGGCTTCACCACCAGGAATTGCCAAACGACGTGGGTTCCACGTTGCGCAGAACGCGAGGCCTCCAGGACGTGCCCGGTGCCTTCCAAAACGCGTTCGAGCTGGCCGCCGATGCGGTACGAGGCATAGGATTCTTGGGTGGCTCCATCGATGGACACAATGAGTCGATTGAGGCCGGCCTCCACCAGGCTTTGGGCGCGCTTCGCCGTGAGGTGGTGGGCGTTGGTGGATGTCGAAGCGTAAATGCCATGTCCCCGGCAGGTGTCAATCAACCCCTCGAGCTGGGGATGCAGCAAGGGTTCCCCCTGAAAGTACAGGTTGCAATAAACCAACGATTCGGCCATGCCATGGATCCATGCCGAGGCATCCTGAACCTTCGCGAGGCCGGTCTTTCGGGTGAAGGATCTCAGTCCGCTGGGGCATTCCGGACACCGGAGGTTGCAAGACGTTGTCGGTTCAATGGAAAGGCTCATCGGCATGGCCCCCGGAGGCATCAAGGGACCCTGGCACGAGGGTGCGCGCTGGGCACGTCGATGGCTTTGCCAGAGGAGCCAGGCGTTGCGCATGCGGGCGGGCGACAACCCTTTCAGGCGTGCCACGCGGTCTCGAAGGATGGCCGTGCGTCCCACGGGGGAAAGTTACGTTCTGGATTACCTTCGTCGGGATGATTCGAATCAGTTCCACGCTGCTCAGCGAAGATTTGCTTGAAAAGCAGTTTGCCTGCGATTTGTCCGCATGCAAAGGAGCATGCTGCGTGCAAGGAGAGAGCGGTGCGCCGCTGACCCGCCGCGAGGCCGACCAGCTCGAACGCGCATGGCCCGAAGTGAAGCCACTGTTGCCAGAGCAAGGCGTCAAGGAGGTGGAATCGCAGGGGTTTGCCATCACAGACAGCGACGGCGACTTGGTCACCCCGTTGGTGGATGGCAAAGAGTGCGCCTACACGGTGTTTGACGAGCGTGGCATGGCG
>CAZKGY010000194.1:0-3951 GCA_964552305.1 uncultured Comamonadaceae bacterium | reverse complement strand
ATCGCGGCTTGCACGGATTCCCAGATCAAATGACCGCACGCAGCGATGGTCAAGTCAGACCCGGAAATGACACGTTGGATTTTCCCGATCTCAAAGGGTGCGTCTGGCTTCACAAATACGGGCACCTTGGGTCGGCCAAAGCGCAGATACACCGGTCCGTGGTGGTCGGCGATTGCCAGGGTGGCCTGCCTGGTTTGTTCGTAATCGGCCGGGACGATGACAGTCATGTTGGGGAGCATGGCCATCATGCCGATGTCCTCCAGGATTTGGTGCGTGGCACCGTCTTCACCCAAGGTCAATCCTGCATGCGAGGCACAGATTTTGACGTTTTTCTCGCTGTAGGCAATGCTTTGGCGGATTTGGTCATACACCCGACCTGTGGAGAAATTGGCAAACGTCCCTGTGAAGGGAATCTTGCCTCCAATGGTCATTCCCGCGGCCACGCCCATCATGTTTGCTTCGGCAATGCCCACTTGGAAAAAGCGATCGGGGAAGGCGTCCTTGAAGGCGTTCATCTTCAGCGATCCAGTCAGGTCGGCACACAGACCGACGACCTTGGCGTTTTGTTGTCCTGCTTCGAGGAGTCCTTGTCCGAAACCAGATCGGGTGTCTTTTTTCTCGGTAGGTTCGAGAAGGATGTGTTTTGCGTCAACCATGGAGATGTACGTTGGTGGTGGTGCCAGATTTGATGTCGAATTGCTTGCGAATGCTCTGAATCGTTCCTCGGGCGTTTGAGGCCCGAAAAATAAGGGTGTATTGCCCTGGTTGCAGCGGGTGTTGCCCGGAAATGGACTGCTGGTCAAACTGAATCACAGGGTCCAACGATTGACGCGTCAGCACCACGCCTGTTCCTGGTGTCGTTGCATGGAAAACCACCAGGCCTGGGGCCGGAATTTCCACCACGTCTTGCTCGCCCTCCCGCACTTTGAGATCCTCGATGGTTGTGGGGGGCACGGAGCCAATGGTGAGATCGTAGGTGCCTGAACGAAGCAGCAACGGTTCGCCCATGACGCTGGTGAAGAATGCCTCACAGGAATCCGACTCTCGCCACGTGACGTCCACGTTTCCGTAGTGGGTGCGCATGCCTCGAGGGAATTGTGGCGTGACATGCCCCTGTCCCATGTTGGGCACCGTGATGACGTTGTGCACACCAGGTTCCAATTGAATGGAGTCTAGGGACAAAGGGGGCAACGAATGCAGCGTCATTTGGTAGCGAGGCAAGGGGTCGAGGTACAGCGTGTCCGCGCCTCCTCCGGGCAACAAGGTGTGCACCCATTGGGGGTCATGCTCATTGGTTCGCAGGTTGGTGAAGGAGTAGGGCACGTCCGTCACGGTCGGCGACCCAGAACTGTCCAACAATTCGACATGCATGGTGGTGTTGTGCAGCGCTTGCTCCAACACAATTTTTAGCACCTGCTGGAAGCCTTCTGGATCGGAAGCGTCGAAGAAGTTGCCGATGCAGCTGAGGCTCTCTTTCATGAAACTGTCCACACCCATGCCAATGACGAAGGGCTTGACAACCACGCCTTTCGCTTGAAGCGCGCGACTCACCGCACAAGGATCTTCGTCGCAGGCCTCAATGCCATCGGTGATCAACACAATGACGTTTTGGCCCGGTGCATCAGGAAAGTCGCCGGCCGCCAATTCAAGCGACCGGGCAATTGGGGTGGTGCCTTGGGCCCGAATGCGGCTGAGGGTTTGTTTGATGATGAGGTTGTTGTGCGTGGAAAAGGGCACCAACAACTCGGTGTCGTCACAATTCTGTTGCCCCTTCACGTGTTTCGTCCCGTGGCCGTAGACCCTCAACGCCAGTTCCAGGTGCTCTCCATTGCCGAGCTCTTTCAAGGTGGTGCTGAGCAATTCGGTGGCCGTGGTGATTTTTCGGTGCTTGCCCCATTGGGCATTCATGCTGTTGCTCGCATCGAAAACAAAGAGAATGCGCGTGGGCAGTTGATCTTCGGCGGTGGTCACCTGAGACCAAGCATGTGACGCCATGAACCAGCCACACGCCAACCATACCCAACCGAAGAAGGAATGGCGCATGGGGGAGGTGTGAGGCAAAGGCATGGGGCGGGTCAGTAATCCACCAACGCAGAATCGAGCTGATTCAGTGCGTCTGCCAGTTGGTCATCGCTTGGTGCGATGCCGTGCCACTTGTGCGTGCCTTCCATGAAATCCACGCCTTTGCCCATGACAGTCGTCATCAGCACCACTGTTGGTTGGCCCGTGCCTCGACGACCCTGGGCTTCGGCAATGACGCGATCGAGGTCATCGAAGTCGTGCCCGTCGCATTCGAGCACATGCCAACCAAATGCTTCCCACTTCATGCGGAGGCTTCCGAGCGACATCACGTCATCGGTGGAGCCATCAATTTGCTGGCCGTTGCAATCGACAAAGCTGATGATGTTGTCCAACTTGTGGTGGGCAGCATACATCGCGGCTTCCCAAATTTGGCCTTCTTGCAATTCGCCATCGCCGTGAAGGGAATACACCCATGTGCCTTCGCCATTGAGCAACTTGGCTTGTGCCGCCCCAAGCGCCACACTCAGTCCCTGACCAAGGGAACCGGAAGCCACACGAATGCCGGGAAGGCCCTCTTCAGTGGCTGGATGGCCCTGAAGGCGCGTGTTCAGCTTGCGGAACGTGGCGAGTTCGTGCACAGGGAAGTATCCTCTCCGAGCCAACACGCTGTACCAGACGGGGCTGATGTGTCCATTGGAGAGAAAGAAGAGGTCCTCGCCTTGGCCGTCCATGGTGAAGTTGGACGCGTCCAACTTCATGGTGTCAAAGTACAGTTTGACCAGGAGGTCTGTGCATCCCAACGATCCACCAGGGTGGCCGCTTTGCACGGCATGGACCATGCGCACGATGTCTCGGCGTACTTGGGTCGAGAGGCTTTGGAGCTCGGCTGTGTTCATGGCACAAAACTACCAAGTCCCTTGTCCGTGGCCTTCCCTGTGTGAAAAACAATTTGAAAACCGCATGGGCTCGCACAGGTGCCTGAATCCCGGCTTCGTCGCACTACCTTTGGCATCCAACAAACGCATTCCTCATGGCCCTACAATGTGGCATCGTCGGACTTCCCAACGTGGGCAAGTCCACCCTGTTCAATTGCCTTTCCAATGCCAAGGCGCAGAGCGCGAATTTCCCGTTTTGCACCATCGAGCCAAACCTCGGCACCATCAACGTGCCTGACCCTCGGCTTGAGCGACTTGCTGGCATTGTCAACCCCCAAAATGTCGTTCCAACGACGGTGGAGATCGTGGACATTGCAGGGCTTGTCAAGGGCGCAAGCAAAGGGGAGGGCCTCGGAAACAAATTCCTTGGCAACATCCGCACCACGGATGCCATCTTGCACGTGCTCCGATGTTTTGACAACGACAACATCGTCCATGTCGATGGGAGCGTGGATCCGATTCGCGACAAAGAGGTCATTGATGCAGAGCTGCAGCTCAAGGACTTGGAGACGCTCGAGTCGCGCAAATTGAAGGTGAAAAAAGCCGCGCAGACGGGAGACAAGGAAGCCATCAAGCAGTTGGCGTTTTACGACCGGCTCGAGGCACACCTGAACGAAGGCAAGAGCGCGCGTGGATTGGCCCTCGAGGAATTTGAAGAGCCCTTGATGCGGGAAATGCAATTGCTCACCTCCAAGCCGATTCTCTACGTGTGCAACGTGGACGAGGCCTCCGTGGTGGATGGCAACGAGCACGTGTCTCGGGTCAAAGCCATGGCGTCAGACGAAGGCGCAGGTGTGTTGGTGTTGGGTGCTGCCATTGAGGCGGACATCGCGGAGTTGGAAGACGTCGAGGAGCGCGCCATGTTTTTGGCGGACCTTGGGTTGCAAGAACCTGGCGTGGCCAAGCTCATTCGCGAGGCCTACGCGCTGCTCGATTTGCAGACTTACTTCACGGCGGGTGAAAAGGAAGTGCGGGCTTGGACGATTCGTCGGGG
>CAZKGY010000193.1:0-3987 GCA_964552305.1 uncultured Comamonadaceae bacterium | reverse complement strand
TTACTTGGGGCTTGTGGTGTTTTCCGGGGCGCTGACAGGCATCGGCATTGTGGCGTCGATTTGCACCATGCAGCCGCTGGTTGCCTTTTTGGGCGCCGTGCTGCTGTCCATCGTTGCCTATTCTGGCTTCTCGGCGATGGCGAGCTTTTCTTGGTTGGGTGCGTGGGAGCACGCGTTTGTGCAGCTGGGCATGGAGAGCCACTTCGTGGACATGAGTCAGGGAAAGATTGATTCGAGAGACTTGCTGTACTTCGTGGCTTGGATGGCCTTGTCTGTCGTCACGGCGCGGTTTGTGCTTGCGGCGAGAAGGGGGCGCCTGGTGAGCGAAGGCACGGCGCTTGTGCTTTCCACAGCCGTGGTGGGTGTGGTGGTGGTGTTGGGCCAATTGGTTCATGGGGCGGTGGATTTGACCGCCGAGAAGCGCCACACGTTGGCCAAAGGCACCCTGACTGTCTTGGACGACTTGCAAGACGACGTGCTGGTCACCTGCTACTTGACCGGGGATCTGCCACGCCAGTGGAAACGCCTTGAGCAGGCAGTGGAGGCCCAGCTCCAATCCATGGCCAAGGCAAGTGGAGGCAAGTTGCGCTACCAATTCGTCGACCTGTATGAGGTGGACGACGAGCTGACGATTGGGCAGAACGAACAAGCGCTGTTTGAGCGCGGCTTGCAATTCACCCGGATTGCCTTCGAGTCCAATGGGGTGCAGGCCTACCAGACCATTTGGCCCGGTGCCATGATCAGCTACCGAGGGGAAGAGTCGCCGGTGCAATTCTTTTCCAGCGAGTTGCCGCAGGCTGATGAAGCCATGATCCAAGGCTCCATCAACACGTTGGAGTACCAAATCATCTCGGGCATCCACCGCAGCGTGGCGTTCGAGCCCAAGCGCATTGCCATCTTGGAAGGACACGGCGAATTGGAAGACCTGGCAATCGCGGATTTGGTCGGCACCTTGGAGGAAGACCACGTGGTCACGAGGGTGGAATTGGGAGGAAGGTTGGGCGTGTTGTCGGAGAAGCTCGACGGCATGAGGTACCGTGTGAACCGGTACGACCTGGTCATCGTTCCCAAACCCACCGAGCCGTTCAGTGGCAAGGACCGGGTCATTTTGGACCAGTTTGCCATGAACGGTGGCCGCATCTTGTGGATGGTCGACCCAATTCTGACGGATTTGGACAGCCTCAGGGGCCAGAGCGAATCGTACGGCGTGGAAAACCCACTGGGACTCTACGACCAGCTGTTTGATTACGGGGTGCGGTTGAACCGGGATTTGGTCATCGACCCCCAATGCGCCCCCATTATGCTGGATGCAGGCCCCATGGGCAACCAGCGGAACATGCAGTTGTTCAACTGGTACTTTGCCCCTCTGTCCATGCCTCTTGGCACGGGCCATCCGATCACCAACAACCTCGATCCGATTCACTTCGACTTCGTGTCGTCGTTGGACCTGGTGAACACCCAAGAAGGGGTGGAGGGGACCGTGCTGCTTGCTGCGAGCGAGCGCGCCAAGACCTACCGGGCACCGGTGAGGGTGTCGTTTGGCATCGTCGATTTGGACCCCACGTACTTCGCCTCGGGCAACACCCCCAACGCGCCTTTGGCCGTTTTGCTGGAAGGAACCTTCCGGTCCCACTTCGCCGCGCTGTTGCCTGACACCTTGCGAAACAGCCAAGATTTTGCCTTTCGAGAGACGGGTGCGCCCACGGCCATGGTGGTCATTGCCGACGGAGACATCGCACGAAACAAGTTTCGCTCAGACGGCAAAATCCTGCCCCTCGGCTACGACAGGAACGCCCGCCGGGTGGTCTACGACAACAAGGAATTCTTGTTGAACGCCATCAACCACCTGTTGCAGGAAGGAGACCTCATTAGCGTGCGTTCGCGCACGATCACCTTGCGTTCGTTGGACGAGCGGAGGGTGGTGGAAGAACGCCAAGGCTGGCAATTCGTCGCCGTGGGCATGCCTTTGCTGTTGGTGGTGCTCGTGGGAGCCGTGGTGTTGACCACCCGTCGCCGTCTGTACGCCAAGCCCTCCGATTCCATCAACCTCTGACGCCATGCATCGCAACCTTCGCATCCTCTACGTTTTGATCGCCCTGACCGCCGCGTTGGGTCTCGTGATGCAGATGCAGCAACCGGCGGGGCTCCTTGGCAACGTGGATGGCACCGACTTCGCGGTGGAGGACACGTCGTTGGTCGACCGCATCTTCATCGCCGACATGGATGGCAACCAGGTCCTTTTGAAGCGTCCTGAAAAGGGAAGGCTATGGGACGTGAATGGCCAATTCAAGGCGCGGGAGGACGCCATCGACTTGTTGCTGAAGACCTTCAAACGCACGACCGTGCAGGGCCCCGTGGCCCAAGCAGCGCAGCCGAACGTGATTCGCCTGCTCGCGGCACGAGGCAAAAAGGTTGAGGTGTACCAAGGCGGCGACCAGCCGGTCAAAACGTGGTACGTGGGCACCGCCACACCGAGCCACACCGGCACCTACATGCTGCTCGAAACGCCGGCAGGAAAGGCGGACGAACCGTTCGTGGTGCACATGGAGGGATTCACGGGCTTCTTGTCCACGCGGTTTTTCACAAACCTGGAGGAATGGCGATACACAGGCATGTTTGACTTCCCTGCGCGCACCTTGCATTCGGTCAAATTCACCCATGCGGAGAGGCCGTCTGAAGGCTACACGCTCACCAAAGGCGAAGACGGGCAGCTCGAATTGGCGACCCCCCAAGGAGAGTCGCTGACGTACTTGGATACGTCAGGGGTCAGGGGTCATTTTTTGCGTTTCAAGAAGGTCCACTTGGAGACGTACAACTCGCGTTTGGACGAGGCGATGCAAGACAGCTTGCGGACGGCGGCGCCGGACTTTGTGCTGGAAGCGGAGGGTGCAGGCGGCAAGCGCTCCACCATTCGGGTGCACTGGAAGCCACGACAGGGCTTGGACCGAGACGCAGAAGGTGGCCTGATGGCCTACGATGGAGAGCAGTTGTACGGGGTGACTGACGCCGGAGAGGTGGTGCTTCTTCAGCGGTTCGTGTTTGACCCCTTGCTCAGAGGCGCCTCGGACCTCATGCTTCCTCGCTTGGTCCCTGTGTCGTCATTTGGGCTGCAAACTGAGGCCAACTTAGACGCTTCTTCACTTCTTTGAAGGCGGCCTGGACGTCGTTCGGTTGGGCGGTCCATGGGCGCGTCATGGCTTCTGCGAGCCGCGTTGCGTCTCCCGCGGGGACCAAACGACCGGTCAACTCTGGCACCACGGTCAACGCCAAGTCGCCCACGTCCGAAGCGATGACTGGCAAGTCATGATGGAGGGCAAGCGCGGTGACGCCACTCTGTGATGCCGCTTTGTACGGAAGCACGACGTGGTCGGCGGCCCCGAGGTACACAGGCACGTGCTGTTCTTCGATGAATTCGTTGTGGACCATCACGCGGTCGCCAAGGCCCAAGGCGTCGATGGCACTTTGATAGGGCTCCCAGGATCCATAGCACTCGCCGGCCACGACAACCATGTGCGCGTCGTCTGTTTGAGCCAGGGCTTGCAGCAGCACGTCGAGGCCTTTGTAAGGCCGGATGAGGCCAAAAAACAAGTGAACGACCTTGCCCTCAGAGATGCCAAGGCGTCGCTGTGCCTCTGCCTTACGTGGCTTTTTGACGTTGTTGTCGTACAGAGGGTGAAAGAGGTTGGTGGCGTTGGGAAGCCCCAGCGCATCGAACACCGGTCGGCTCAAGGTGAAGTGGTGGTCCACCGATCCCACAAAGGCACGGGTGAGCCACCGATCCCAAGGCTTGGCGTCGTGGGACACGGCGTTGTGCATGACGGACCAAATTCGCACGCCGTCGCGCTTGGCTACCCTGGCCACCCCTCGAAGTGCCGGCGCAAGGGCGGCATGCCAAAAGGGGAGGATCGCCACTTCCACGTCGTGGTCCTGTTTCAAGGATCGGCCCACGCGCCTCCAAGTGCCTGGGTTCATTGAGTCCAACAGCGC
>CAZKGY010000192.1:0-3988 GCA_964552305.1 uncultured Comamonadaceae bacterium | reverse complement strand
AATGGCGGTTTCATGATTTGGGGCAAAATGACCTCGGAGTACACCCAAGCGGTGATGGGCTACGACGGGGACATCAATTACGGCTCATGGCAAAACCGTGGCTACCAATGGCCCAACTTGGTGACTTACGCCGAGAGCCACGACGAAGAGCGCATGGCTTATGAGCTGACCACCTACGGCAACGCGTTCAACGGGTACGACTCGAAGGAAGAGGCAACCGCCATGGACCGTTTGGCGATGGCGCATGCGTTTTTGCTCGCCATTCCAGGCCCCAAAATGATGTGGCAGTGGGGGGAGCTCGGGTACCAAATCAGCATTTTCGACTGCCTCAACGGCACCTTTGACGAGCAATGCAAGCTGAACGAAAAACCCGCGCCTTGGGGCGATTTGGCCAACGCCAACCGCCTTGGTTTGGCCAAGACCATCGCGGCGTTGAACGAATTGAAGCGGAATCAGCCTGCGTTTGGCACCTACGACTTCAATGTGGATGGCTCAGGCAAGGGCAAGCGCATCCATTTGTACACGCCTGACCAAAACGTGGTGCTTGTCGGCAACTTCGACGTGGCACCCATCAACATGGTTCCAGGCTTCCCTTACACGGGGACGTGGCACGACCACTTCACGGGGCTGCCGGTGTCGGTGAACAACCTCGGCGACGCCATGACCCTGCAACCAGGCGAATGGCATGTGTTCATGGACACCCCGCTGCCCACGCCCGACACCGATGGCACGTTGCCAATTTTGGTGGAGGTAGGATGCACGGATCCTGTGGCCCAGAACTACGATCCCTTGGCCGAGGCAGACAACGGATCGTGTCAATACGAAACGGTGCTTCAACTGGACATGGGTGATTTGGAGGTGGCCACCGAAGGCGTCCACGTGGCTGGATCGTTCCAAGGTTGGGTACCCGGGGACACGCCCATGGTGTTGGGCGAAGACAGCGTGTACCGCGTGACGGTGGTTGCGCAAACAGGGGCGGAGGTTCAATACAAGTTCCTCAACGGCAACGCGTGGGGCACCGACGAAGGCGTGCCTGCGGCATGTGGCGTTTCCAATGGCTTTGGAGGATTCAACCGAAGCTTTGTTGTGGGGGGCGAGGATGCCACGTTGGACCTTCACTGCTTCGCCTCGTGCGATGCCTGCGCGGCACCCGAACCTCAGGATTGTTCCGCCGGGGACTGCTGCGGTCCAGGCACGGTTTGGGATGCGGTGCTTGGCGTTTGCGTGGGCACAGGATCGGACAACCTTTGCGTCGAAGACCTCGATGGAGATGGCACCGTGGCGGTGTCTGACATTTTGCAGCTCCTAGGCGCCTTTGGTTTGACCTGCGATTGACGCAATGGCCCTGGCGGTCACTGGCAACCGCTTCCAAACACGGTCAAGAACACCAAAAGATCGGAGGTCGCAGTGGCGCCATCCCCGTCCAGATCGGTGAGCGGGTTCGTCGACCCCATGCCACTGAGCATGACCAGCAAATCGGAGGCTGTCCGAAGGAAGTCGTAGTCGTAATCCGCCAAGCAACCATTGGGCTCCCACAAGTCGTGCTGGGTGTTGACGGCGAGGTCCAAGAAGGTGGTGCGTTCGCCGTTGGGCCAGTCCACCACCAACGAGTCCGTGGCCATGACGTCTCCAAGGCCCCAGTGGAGGGTCAACGTGCTCGCGCCTGAATAGCCTTGGCCCACGTTGACTTCGTCCATGCGGGAGGTTCCGTTGTAGTGCAACGTGGCCCTGGCGCCGACGGCGTCCTTGTTGCTCAAGGTGCCTCGCAGCTTGACCTTCATCCAATTGCCGTCGGACGCGTCGTTGCGCAACAAGCCCAAACCAGGTTGGGTGGCGGTTTTCGGGGTGGCCACCACCAGGTCCATGTCTCCGTCGTTGTCGAAGTCGCCCATCGCCAAACCGTAGTCGGAGTAGGTGCGTTCCAACGTGGGGTTGCCTTCGCTCACGGGGGTGAAGGTGTTGTCTCCGTTGCCGTGGTAGAGGATGTTTTCGATGGGCGCAAACTGGTAGTCGTTCACGATGTACAAATCCCATTCGCCGTCGTGGTCGTAGTCGAAAAAGATGCATCCCCAGGTCATGCCAGAATCGTTCGTGCCTGAGGAAATGCTGATGTCTTCGAAGCTGCCGTCGCATTCGTTCAGGAACATCGCACTCGGATACAAATCCGTGATGTACAGGTCCAGCCAGCCGTCGTGGTTGATGTCCGCGACGTCCACCCCCATGCAATTCCCTTGGTAATTCAACCCGCTCATGAAGGCGAGGTTGATGAACGTGCCGTTCCCGTTGTTGCGGTAGAGCTTGTTCGTTTGGTTCGCGTCGTGGGTCAAGTACAAGTCTTGGTCTCCGTCGTTGTCGTAGTCGAAGAAGATGCTGCCCATGCCCACGCCGGTGTCGAGGGTTCCTGAGCTTTGGTAGACGTTTTCGAACCCTGTTCCCGCGTTGTTCTTGTAGAAGTGGTTGACGTTGTTGATGTTGACGACGTAGAGGTCGGTGTAGCCATCCTTGTCGTAATCGGCGGCGTGCAAGCTTCGGCACATCAAGGTGCTCGCCAATCCGTATTGTTCTGCCATGTCCACGAATGTCCCGTCTCCTTGGTTCACGTAAAACTTGTTGGGGGCGGGGTTGCTGCCACCAAACCCATTCCCCGTGGCCAGGTCGAGGTCACCGTCGTTGTCAAAGTCGAACCAAATGGCTGCGTTGGTGAAGCCCTCGTCGGCGACCCCCGCCTCAGCACCCACTTCCACGAAGGTCATGTTGCCTTCGTTCCGGTAAAGCAGGTTGGGGGCAAACTTGGATCCCACGTAGATGTCTTCGTCGCCGTCGTTGTCGTAATCGCCCACCGCCACTGCGTGGTGCTGCCCCTCTCCGGTGAGCCCCGCCTCCATGGCGACGTTCACAAACTGGGGGGATGTCTGTCCCCAAAGCCCATGAATGGGGCCCAACAACGTCATCAAGAGGAAGGGGTACAGCGCTTTCATTGTGGGGTCTCTTCTGTGAGAACGAAAGGTACGACCTTGCTTTGGTAGTGTGGATGGTCGAGGAAAATCGGGGGTGTGAAGAACTTTTTTGAAGGTACGTCATATAATGTTCAGGTCTTATATCTGCCTTGCGCTAAGTTTGCCCGTGCTTCAACCGGACTGTGGTTTCGACTCCTGTTCGATTGGGTACAAGTAGATTGTTAGGATGGAAGGGCGCCTCGGCGCCCTTCTTGCTTTCTGAAGGGTTCATTGCGTCTTACCTTGGAGGGATGAAAGCAATGGGAACATGGGGTTGCCTCGTGTCGTTTTGTTGGGTCTTGGCAGGGTGCGATGGCTGCGGCGGATCCTCCTTGGACCGCATTCAATTGGAGGCGATTGAGGTGGTGGCGATTGACCCCAATTACTTCGAAGACGACACGTTGGCCGACATTGAACAGGGATCAGTGGACTTGTACGCGGACATCTACGTGGACGACGAGCTGTATTTTTCATCCACGGTCGACGAAGACGCCCAGCTGCCTGCCAGCCTGGACATGGGGGGCTTGGGCTTCTTGGGCATCGAATTGCAACAAACGACGCGCATTGTGCTGTTCGACGAAGACGTTTCCACCACGGAGGACTACGTGGGAGAGGTGACCGTCGAGCTTGGGACGCTTCTGGAGGACGAGCCCTCTCGACACACCTTGACGAACGGTGCCTTGCAGGTGGATTTGGTGTTGAGGTGGTGAGGCAGGTCTTTTTTTGTCCTTCTGCCTTGTCTGCTTGAATTTCCTCGCTATATTTGCACCCCTGTTTTTAGCAAGCAGAACAAATGGCACATCACAAATCAGCCCTCAAGCGCATTCGCTCTGACGAGAAAAAGCGCGACCGCAACCGTTACCAGCACAAGACGGCCCGCAACGCTGTGCGCAAGTTGCGTGCAATGACCGATGCGAAGGAAGCCACTGCGCTCTTGCCGGAGGTGAGCAGCATGCTCGACCGTTTGGCGAAGCGGAACATCATCCACAAGA
>CAZKGY010000191.1:0-3990 GCA_964552305.1 uncultured Comamonadaceae bacterium | reverse complement strand
GCTGTAGGCCTTGGAGTAGCCTTCCTTGAGTGCGACCATCAACCCTTTGCCGCCACGCATTTCTTCGCGGATGCGCTCGTAGATGAGCACGTTGGCGTCCACGGCCATGCCGATGGTCAACACGATCCCCGCGATGCCTGGGAGCGTCAGTGCGGCGCCAAGCGATGCCAAGGCACCAATCAAGAAGAACAGATTGGCGATCAAGGCCACGTTGGACACGAGGCCTGCCCCGCGGTAGTAGAACATCATGTAGGCCAGCACCACAAGCAGGGCGATGACGAACGAGCTCAAGCCCGCCTTGATGTTTTCCTCTCCGAGCTGAGGTCCAACACTCACTTCATCCACGATGCGCGCAGGGGCGGGGAGGGAGCCAGCCTTCAAGAGGCCAGCGAGGTCTTCCGCTTCTGCAAGCTTTTCCTCGGCCGACTGCCCAGCGCCGAAGCTAATTTGGGAGCGTCCGTTGGTGATGGCGGTTTGGACGTTTGGTGCGCTGAAGACCAAGTTGTCGAGGACGACGGCCACGGCGCGGTTGTTTTCCTTGGCGCAACGTTCGGTCATGGATCCCCATGCAAGGGTTCCTTCGCCGTTCATGGTCATGCTGACCACGACGTCACCAATCTCGTCGTACGACACGCGTGCATCAATGATGCTCTTGCCGTTCAATTCCGCCTTTCCTTTGCCTGACGCGTCCTTGATGGCGTAGAGCTGGGCCACGTTGGTGGCCGGCTTCGCTTCCCACAAGAGACGGAGGTCGTTGCCCAACGCGGTGCGTGCCTCAGGCTTGCTCAGCAAGTCGTTCACGCGGTTCGTGTCGCTCGTCAAGGCGTAGCCGACCACAGGGCTGCGGCGCCCCAATTCCATTTGGAACGCGGCGAACAAGGGGTTCTTGGCGCGCATTTGGTCTTGGCTCATGGCCGAATCCGCCGGGGCGTCTTCGCCGTAGAGCTCTGGGCTCATGGCACGACCCAAGGCTTCGTTGGCTGCGCCAAGGCGACCAATGACCTCGTCGTTGAAGTAGGTTTCCCAGAACTCGAGGTTGGCGGTGCTCTTCAACTGCTTGCGGGCACGCTCGCGGTCGTCGATGCCAGGAAGTTCGACAAGGATGCGGCCGTTTTGGAGCTTCTGCACGTTGGGCTGGGCGACGCCGAGCTGGTCAATCCTCTTGCGAATGATGCTCTCGGTGTTGTCGATGGCCGTTTGGGCTTCGGTGCGAAGGATGGCAAACACCTCGTCGTCCGTGCTCTTGGCAGGGAAGAGGTCTTTGTTCTCCATGTTGTGGAAGATGCGCCACAATTCCACTTCGGGTGCGCGCTCCGTCCAAGCACGCTCAAACAGCGTGATGAAGTCGTCGCCTGTGCTGTTGCGCAAGGCTTTGGCTGCAGCAATGGATCCGCGGAAATCTTCGTTGTCGCTGTAGTCGGACAAGGCAATGAGAAGGTCGGGCAAGCTGACTTCGAGGGTCACGCTCATGCCGCCTTTCAGGTCGAGGCCGAGGTTCAACTCCTGCTCTTTCACCTCACGGTAGGTGTGGCTGATGGGGAGCAAGGGGATGGAGTAGATCTCTGCCGAAGCGCTGTCGCGAAGGAACTCGCGTGCCGCCTGGGCAGCGGCTTCCTCGAAGGTTTGGTTTCCGAGGGCGCCTTCGCGTTCCAAGGAGTCGGCCACGTAGGCACCAAACTCGTCCGCTTGCTTCTCGTACTGGCTCGCCACTCGGTTGAACGAGAGGGTGTACAGCGTGGCAAGGGCCAACAACACTGTGAAAACGACGAGGATGTTTTTGTTCTGCATGATCGCTTAGGTTCAATTTCAGGTGCGCGAATATAAGAAAAAAACCAAGGCGAAACCCGCGATGGGGCCCGGCATTCGGCGCACGCTGGACTACCTTTGCGCCATGGCAAGTTGGATTCCATCGAACGGGTGGGTGCGCGGATGCATCCTTGGCTGCGCGGTCTGGATCGGCATCGTTTTGCCAAGCCCAGCCCAAACAGTGGCCGACGTGCAACTGGCCGTGTTGCAATACCGAGGAGGAGGTGACTGGTACGCCAACCCCACCGCCGTGCCCAACTTGGTGCGTTTTTGCAACGAGGAAATGGGCATGGATTTGGCGGCAACCGTGCCCTACGTGGAGGTGGGATCCCCCGATTTGTTCAACCATCCATGGATCCACATGACCGGCCACGGCAACGTGGTGTTCTCCAACCGAGAAGCGGAGCAGCTCAGGACCTACCTGACGTCAGGAGGCTTCTTGCACATCAGCGACAACTACGGCATGGATCCTTTCGTGCGAAGCGCCATGGCGAAGGTCTTTCCCGACAGGGATTGGGTGGAGGTGCCGTTTGACCATCCTGTGTACCATCAAAAGTTTGGTTTCGACGAGGGACTTCCCAAGGTTCACGAGCACGACGACTTGCCGCCTCGGGGCTTGGGGTTGTTTGTCGACGGCCGGCTTGTTTGTTTTTACGACGTCGAGTGCGACTTGGGCGACGGTTGGGAAGATTACCAAGTGCACCGCGACCCAGAAGCGGTTCGCCAAGCCGCCCTCCAAATGGGCGCCAACCTCATTCGTTACGCCATGGGAGGCGCCGACGGGTTGTGATCAACGAATGGTCACGCGGGTCACGCCTTGATCGTCTTTCGAACGGGTCAAAGTGAGTCCTTGGGTGGACATGGCGTGAACGAGTGGTTCCCACGTGTCCTCGACACCTTCGGCGTGGTTCGTGCGCAAATCGGCCAACGAGGCGCCAGCCACTTCTTCCAGGGTGTTCCAGTAGCTGTCGGCGTCGAGGCCCCGTCGCGGACGACCAAAACGCTCCCACAACAACGTCATGGCGGTGCTGAGTGAGGCCTTGCCCCCTGTGAGTTCCATGATGCGGCAATCGCACAAAAAGGCCAACACCGCACCTTCCACGTAGATGCTTCCCTTGCGACCGGGCACGCCCATGCGGTAGCCGTCGAGCCAGGTGTCGTAGCTGGACGCCGCCACGCTCATGTTCAGCCGTCCAGGGTTGTTCAGGTGGCGCTCCAAGAGTTTGGTCATCAACGTGCACCATCCTTGCAAATCCACCACCCCCGCTTCGAACAGAAACAAGTCGCCCATGTAGGTTGTGACGCCTTCCGCGATGTAGCCCAACTCCGAGGGGCAAGGGCCGGTGAAGTCGTAGGGCATCCATTCGGCGGGGCGAATGCGTTTCACGTTCCACGTGTGATACAATTCGTGGCTCGCGATGCCGATGATTTCCATGTAGCCTTCCTCCGATTGGATGCGTGCGGCAGGCCCCATGGCAATGACCGTGCTGTCTTCGTGTTCCACGCCATGACGCACCTCGCGATCCGGGAAGAGGTACAGGAAGTGGTACTCGTCGACCGGGAACGACTTGAAGCTCGCGATTTGGGCACGCGTGAATGCCACGTGGTCCGCCACGAATCGGTTTGTGTTCGAAGGGAGGCAGTCGTGGATCCATAGGTGGACATCCACGCCTTGTTCGCGGTAGACTTCGTGCCAAAGCTTGGGCGACGCCATCCATGGGCAATCCATCAAATGCTGCACGTCTCTTGCATGCAGCGTAGGGACCCCGCCTTGGTCGTCCCAGGGCATGGCCGTCGCCAACCCCCATCGGTCGTCCAGCGTCAAGTCTTCAAGGCGGATCTCGTAGGCAAGGCCTTGTCGGTCCACGTCGTACATGAAGCAGTTCACGGGGTTGACGTAGTAGAGGTCTTCTTCCACGCACGTGGATCCCGCGTTGAGGATGTCGGCGTGAAACGTCCACCGGACGGTCGTGACCCCTTCGGCCACCCTCCAAGAATGCAAACCGCGTTTGGGAAGGCGAGAGGCTTGCCCATCGGCGGTGACTCCTGAGACGTCCATGAGGTATTGCGCGAAGTTGCCAAGCTCGTAACGTCCGGGCCTCCACGTCGGAAGTTGGAGGTTCCACGCTTGGCCCGTGTCAGGAAATTGGGCCTCGAACTGGAGGCGTTGCTTGGGTATATCTC
>CAZKGY010000190.1:0-4021 GCA_964552305.1 uncultured Comamonadaceae bacterium | reverse complement strand
CCGAACTGGAATTTTATGGTTGCACCGACCCATTGGCGTGCAACTACGATCCGATTTACACCGAAGAGCTCGGCAATTGCTACTTCGCCGAGGAGGGCTACGATTGCCAGGGCAACTGCCTGTTGGATGTCAACGACAACGGCATTTGCGATCCGCAAGAGGTGCCTGGGTGCACGGATCCCGACGACTGCAACTACAACGAGTTGGCGAACGTGGATGACGGAAGTTGCGGAGACAACAACGTGGCGAACGACGCTTGCAATGGCGCGTTCCCCATTGCTTGCGGCCAAACCGTCACCGCCGACAACTCGGACTGTGCCTCGGTGGATGTCGTGGGAGGGTGTGCGGACTTCGAGCCCCTGAATCCCACGCCTGGCCTTTGGTTCGCCTTCGAAGGCATTGGGGAGGAGGTGGTGGTGACCACCTGCCTGCCCGGAACCACCATCGATACGTACCTCAGCGTGTACGAAGGGTCGTGTGCCAACGTGGCTTGCGTGGCGGGCAACGACGACCAAAGCGAACCGTTCTATGACGACTTGTGTCCTGTGTTTCCTTTCGCCAGCACGTTGAGTTTTTTCGCAGCAGAAGGGGTGACGTACCGCTTCTTGGTGTTGGGCGTCGCGGGAGAGGAAGGAACGTTCCAACTGACGGTCAGTTGTCCCATTGAGGGGTGCACCGAGGAGGCAGCGTGCAACTACGACCCCGCAGCGACCATTGAAGACGGCTCATGCACGTACGCAGGCATCTACTACGATTGCAACGGAGACTGCTGGGAGGACACGGATGAAGACGGGGTTTGTGATCCCCTTGAAGTCCCGGGATGCACGGACTTTGAGGCTTCGAATTACAACCCGCTCGCGACGGACGACGACGGAAGCTGTTCGTACTGCAATTTGTTTGCGGTGAATTGGTTCCAAGTCGACTCCCTTGCTTGTGCAGGAGATTCCACGGCATCCATTCTCTTGTCCCTTGAAGGCTTGCCTGTCGGTCAGGTTCCCGTGGTTTCTTGGGATGGCGAAGTGCAGAGCGCCTTCTTGATTCAAAACGTGGGTGCAGGCACGCACATCCTGTCCGTGGAAACGGGTGGAGGCTGTGAGGTGGTGGAAGTCATTGACATCCCAGAGGGTGCATCGTTTGACTGGTCTGCTTCGGTCACGGATGTCACTTGCTGGGGCGATTCGACGGGCGCGGTGGCGGCCGAGTCGCCTGTGTCACTGACGCAGCTGTTCCTTGAAGGCAATGGCTTGTCATGGACGTCCAACGGCGACCCTTTCTCCATGTTGGCGGCAGGCGTCTATGCAATCACGGCCACGGACTCTTTGGGATGTTCCAGCACGATTGAGGGGGTCGAGGTGATCCAACCGGATTCCATCGAGATCCTCGTGGAGGTGACGGACGCATTGGCCATCGACGGGGCATCCTTGGACGCCCAGGTCGAGGGCGGGGTGGAGCCTTACGAGTTCACTTGGCAGAACATGGACGGAATGACCGTTTCCGACGCCCAAAACCCGACGTCGCTTCCGGCACCAGAATCTTATACACTCACGGTGACCGATGCCAATGGCTGTGTCGCCGAGGCCGGGCCGTTTGAGGTGGATGACGTGTATGGCGTGTCGGAGCCTGAGCCCTTCGCGGCCACGTTGTACCCCAACCCTGCGAAGGCTTGGGCCTGGTTGACGACCGAGCCAGGGGCGCCCTTGCATCGGGTCACCGCCTTTGACGCCATGGGGCGTAGCACACACACCCTGGTCCCCAACGATCCGCATCGGGCGATGCTGGATGCGTCCACTTGGCGCGCGGGAACGTACGTGGTGGAAGCCGAGACCTCGCAAGGCATCCGAAGGTGGGTTTGGGTATTGCAGCCTTGACCGTCGTGTCAGGCAGACTTGAAGGCGCGGATGGCGTTGCGCGTGAATTCACTGAGCACCAACTCTCCTGAAATTGCCGCTCGCTCGAGCAGAAGTTCGTCCCAGTGCTCGGTGCCTTGCCAGAGGGTCTGCTTCAACGCAGCCATGGCCTCAGGGTTGCTTTTGGCCAGATCGTCTGCGAGTCGTTGAACGGCCTCGTCCAACGCGTTGACGTCGTCAAAAACCTCTGCATAAAGTCCTTGTTGCGAAGCCCATTGCGCGTCCTTCCACGCGCGGGCATCGATGGCCAACGCACCCATGGAAGCCACGCCCATTTTTCGCTCCACCGCCGGCCCGACAACGAAGGGCCCGATGCCAACGGCAAGCTCCGAGAGCTTCACGGATGCGTATTGGGTGGCCATGCACACGTCCACCGCTGCAGCCAATCCCACGCCTCCGCCAACGGCCTTGCCTTGCACACGGCCAACGACAAACTTGGGGCAGGTGCGCATGGCGTTGATCACCTTGGCAAAGCCTGAAAAGAACTCAAGGCCTTGCGCTGGATTGTCGATGGCCATGAGTTCGTCAAAGCTTGCTCCAGCACAAAATGCACGTTCCCCTCCTGAACGAAGCACCAGCACCTTCACCAACGGGTCTTGGCCACAGGCAGTGATGGTTTCGGCAAGTTGGTTCAGGATGTCTCCCGGGAGGCTGTTGGAGGCGGGGTGAAAGAACTCGATGACCCCAACGCCGTTCGACGCAACTTCCAGTCGTACGTATGCTTCCATGGGAGGGGCTTACTTCCTGTCGGATAGGCCAGCGAAGGCCCGGTTGGTCGATCCCGTGTAGACTTGCCTTGGGCGTCCAATGGGTTCGCGGTTTTCCGTCATTTCCTTCCACTGCGCAATCCATCCAGGCAAGCGGCCGAGTGCAAACATCACGGTGAACATGTCCGTTGGGATGCCCAGGGCGCGGTAGATGATGCCGCTGTAGAAATCGACGTTGGGGTAGAGTCCCCGCTGCACGAAGTACTCGTCGTTGAGGGCGACCTCTTCCAACTGCTTGGCGATGTCCAGGACTGGGTCGTTGACGCCGAGCTGGCCAAGCACCTCGTCCGCCGCTTTCTTGATGATGCGCGCACGTGGGTCGAAGTTCTTGTACACGCGGTGTCCGAAGCCCATCAAGCGGAAGCTGTCGGTTTTGTCTTTCGCTCGGTCGATCCAAGACTGCAGCGGGCTTCCCTCGGCACGAATGGCTTCGAGCATTTCAATGACCGCCTGGTTGGCGCCACCGTGCAACGGACCCCAAAGGGCAGACACACCGGCAGAAACGCTGCTGTAGAGGTTGGCTTGCGAAGAGCCCACCACACGAACCGTGGACGTCGAGCAGTTCTGCTCGTGGTCGGCGTGCAGGATGAAGAGCTTGTTCAGCGCGGACTCGATGATGGGGTCCACCACGTAATCCTCTGCCGGGACTCCCCACATCATGTGCATGAAGTTGCCGACGTAGCTCAAGTTGTTCTTGGGGTACATGGTCGGCAATCCCACGTTGTGCTTGTAGGCTTGGGCTGCCAGGGTGGGCATCTTCGCAATCAAGCGGTGGATGGTCAACTCGATGTCGGTGATGTCCCTGTTGGGGTTCTGCGATTCAGGGTAGAACGTGGAGAGGGAGGCAACCATGGAGCTCAACATGCCCATCGGGTGGGCTCCCAAGGGGAACGCATCGAAGAAACGCTTCATGTTTTCGTGCACCAGCGTGTGATGCGTGATGCTGTCGTTGAAGTAGGCCAACTGATTCGCGTTGGGCAGGTCTCCGTAGATGAGGAGGTAGGCGACTTCCATGAAGGAAGCCTTTTCCGCCAGTTCTTCAATCGAGTAGCCGCGGTAGCGTAGGATGCCGTTTTCGCCGTCCAAGTAGGTGATGCCACTCTGTGTGGATCCAGTGTTCTTGAACCCAGGATCCATGGTGATGCAACCCGTGGTGCCGCGAAGCTTGGAGATGTCAATGGCTTTCTCGTTTTCTGAGCCGACAATCACTGGAAATTCGTGGCTCTGTCCGTCAATGATGATGGTTGCGGTTTCGCTCATGGCTTGCGTCAATCTTGGGTGTGCGTAAAGTGGAACAATCCGACAAGGGGGCTCGCGTGGCGAGGGTGCCTTGAAGGAGTGCAAAGA
>CAZKGY010000189.1:0-4048 GCA_964552305.1 uncultured Comamonadaceae bacterium | reverse complement strand
TTGCCAGACGCCGTAGGACCCACCACGGCGACCACCACGCCAGCGTTCGAGGCTTCTTGTCTTGAGCCAGCCATCAATCAGTAGATGTCTTGGATGTCGTCGATGGACAAATGGTCGCCGCCGAATTCGTCGTCGTCATCGTCGTCGCCCGCGAGGTAGGCGTCCAGTTCGGGATCACCCGTCTTCAATGGGCCTTCGTCAGCCGCAGGGGCACCCACGTCCAAGTCCATGCCATCGAGCAGGTCCGCGTCCTTGCTGTCGAAGGCCGGTGGGGTGCCAAACTCGTGGCACAACGCTGGATAGGCGCCGTCGGGGTCGGGCTCCGACACAGAGAGTGGCTCCACGTAGAAGCACCACATTCGAAGGAAGTCGTACACGTAAATCGCGCGGTCTTCCTTGGATGGAATCAAGTGCCCAATGGTGTTCTCCGACATTTCGCCGTCCTCCGCCTCGTCGGCCATGGGGTCGCTCATGTCGAGCAGGGAGAATTCCTTGCCGCGGGTCCAGGCTTCGTCGCTTTGGAAGAACGACGCCAATTCACCAGCCTCCCAACCGAATGCGTCGAGGATCGCAAAGTGCAAGTGCATCAACGGCGCATCAACAGCAATGTCGATGTCGCGAAACACGTCCTCTTCGGTGTCCAAAATGACACGCAAGCGCATGATTTGACCCATGAAACGAAGGTACACTCCCTGTGGAGTAGTTTTGCGCCAGCGTTGTTCCAAAAAATCAAACACATGCTCACACGTCTGCTCAAAATCCTGTTGGCCGCCGCATCGATTGCCTACACCGTCATGCTTTACACCCAAGGGAGCTGGGGCGCAGCCATCGGCATGACCCTGTTGTCGGTGGTGCTGGTGCTCGTGAATTTGAGGAGCGTTCGCCTCGTGGTGGCGTTTGCCAACTTGCGGATGCAGCGCATGGAAGAGGCTGTGAAATGGCTGGGACGCATCAAGCCGAACCAGTTGTGGCCAGGGCAGCGCGGGTACTACCACTTCCTGCTAGGCAGCGTGACGATGCAGAGCAACTTGATTGAGGCCGAATCCCACTTGCGCAAATCCCTGTCTCTGGGCTTGCGTCAAGAGCACGACAAGGCGGCCGTGAAGTTGAACCTGGCGGTTTGCTTGAGCGCAAAGCAGGACAGGAAGAAGGCGCTTGTGTTGATTCAGGAGGCCAAACGGTTGGACACGAAAGGCATGTTGAAGGGCGACATCAAGCAGGTGGAGGCCATGATCAAGAATCCTCGCGTCGTCCAGCGGGCGAGGCGCTGAGGACTCATCGAGCCATCAACCTGGCCAAGTCCTGCTCGAGGCGGGCATTGGCCATGAAGTTTCGTTCCAAATCTTCGGCAAACGGGAAGGCTGTATCCAGGCTGGCCGTTCGTGCCACAGGTGCATCCAGCGACTCGAAGCATCGTTCGTGGATGCACGCGCTGACTTCGGCACCGATGCCTCCCGTCATGGTGTCCTCATGGAGCACCAAGGCTTTGCCTGTTTTCTCGACGCTGGCCATGACCAGTTCCTCGTCCCACGGGAGGAGGGTGCGCAAGTCGATGAGTTCGACGTCCCATTCGGGGTGCTTGTCCAGCACCTGTTCCGCCCACTGCACGCCAAGGCCGTAGGTGATAACCGTCGCGTCTGAGCCTTCTCGGACCTTGCGGCCCTTGCCGAACTCCAGCAAGTAATCCTCTTCGGGCACTGGCCCCACCAAGCTGCGGTAGAGGTATTTGTGTTCGAAGAAGAGCACGGGGTTGGGGTCGTCAATGGCCATGCGCAACAGGCCCTTGGCGTCGGCTGGGGTAGAGGGGTACGCGATTTTCAACCCGGGCACATGGAAGAACCAGGCCTCGGTGCTTTGGCTGTGGTATGGCCCGGCGCCAACGCCACCGCCCGTGGGCATGCGCACCACGACGTCTGCCTTTTGGCCCCACCGCCAGTGGATTTTGGCGAGGTTGTTGACGATTTGGTTGAACCCGCACGTCACGAAGTCGCTGAACTGCATTTCAACCATGGCCTTCTTGCCCGCAATGGACAGGCCTAGTCCAGCCCCGACAATCGCCGATTCGCACAAGGGGGTGTTCCGCACCCGTCCTTCTCCGAAGGCATCCACAAACCCGTCGGTGACCTTGAAGACACCGCCGTATGCCCCGATGTCTTGCCCCATCAACACCAGGCCAGGGTGTTTCTCCATGCTCGTTCTAAGACCCTCGGTGATGGCATCGATGAACCGCAATTCACGTCCCTTGGCGTCGGGGGCGAATTCGAGGCCCTCCGGTGTGCCGGGGGCAAACCGATGCTCAAGTTCCGTGGCGGTGTCTGCAACAATGGGGGGCTTGGCTGCCGCGACCTTCAAGCCGTCGTTGATTTGGGCCTTGAATGTTGCGCGCAAGTGCGCTTCGTGTGCGTCGTCGAGCGTGCCTTCGGCCATCAAGTGGGCCTTGAGCCGTTCCACGGGGTCCACCTTGCTCCACGTGTCGATGAGTCCGTCCGGGTAGTACTTTGTGCCGGATGCTTCTTCGTGACCTCGAATACGGAACGTCTTGAATTCGAGGATGATGGGCCGTGATTTGTCAACCATCGATTGAACTGCGTCATTCACCTTGTGGTAGACGTCGAACAGGTCGTTTCCATCCACTTGGATTGCGTCCTCGGCAGGGATGCCGTACCCGATGGCTTTGTCGGTGAAGTGGTCGCAGCGGAATTGTTGCTCGCTTGGGGTGGAAAGGCCCCAAGCGTTGTTTTCAATGCCGATGATCACCGGCAACTGCCAAACCGCTGCCACGTTCACAGCCTCGTGGAAGTCTCCTTCCGAAGCACCGCCATCGCCCGTGAAGACGAATGAGCATCCGCCGGTTTCGTCCAATTTCTCGGCCAGGGCCACGCCGTCGGCGAGTCCCAGTTGGGGCCCGAGGTGGCTGATCATGCCCACGATGCGATGCTCTGGGCTTCCGAAGTGGAAGCTCCGGTCGCGGCCTTGGGTGAAGCCATGGGCCTTGCCCTGGAATTGGGCAAACAAGCGGTCGAGTGGGACTTCTCGGGTGGTGAAGATGCCCAGGTTACGGTGCATCGGGAAGATGAACTTGTCGCGAGGCATGGCCGCAGCCACACCCACGGAAATGGCTTCCTGACCCATGCCGCTGAACCATTTGCTGATTTTGCCCTGCCTCAGTTGAGACATCATTTTTTCCTCGATCATGCGAGGGAGAAGGAGCTGGGCGTAAAGGTCCAGTTGGGCTTCGGCGCTCAGGTCGCGTGCGTCGAAACGCAGGGGGTTGTGTGGGAACTTCTCCGACATGGCTCACGAAGGTAGGAGGAGTGGGTACCTTCGCACCCATCCAATGGCCTCATCTTCTTCACAAATCACGCTTCGTGTCCGTCCGGAAGCACTGACTGACCCGGAGGCCCTGCGGCAGGCAGCCCTCAGACAGGCCCAGCGTGCCGGCGTGGCTGGCCCCGCGGATGACGACGTGTTGCGCATCGTCCGTCGAAGTTGGGATGCCAGAAAACGGCCAGTCATGGCCCAGGTTGTGGTTGCCTGGGGCGAAGAAGCGTCCACGGAGGATCCTGCGTGGCCCGAGGTGTCGGAGGATGCCCCATCTGTCTTGATTGTGGGTGCCGGGCCAGCGGGGCTGTTTGCGGGGCTCGAGTGCCTCATGCAGGGCTTGCGTCCCATCCTCATTGAGCGAGGCAAGGACGTGCGTGCACGCCGCCGAGATTTGGCCCGACTGAACCGTGAGCACGTTGTCAACCCCGACTCCAATTACTGCTTTGGCGAAGGCGGAGCGGGCACCTACAGCGACGGCAAGCTGTACACCCGCAGCAAAAAGCGTGGCGACATGAAGGAGGCCCTGGCTTGGCTCGTGGCACATGGCGCCGATCCGGATATTTTGGTGGACGCCCACCCCCACATCGGGACCAACCGCCTTCCCCAAGTGGTGACTGCGATCCGCGAGACGATCGAGGCGCGGGGAGGGCAGGTGTTGTTTGACACCCGTTTGGTCGACATGGAGTCCAGTGAGGGCCGATTCGTGGCGGGTGTCGTTGAGGAC
>CAZKGY010000188.1:0-4076 GCA_964552305.1 uncultured Comamonadaceae bacterium | reverse complement strand
AGATGCCTCCATGGATGAGGTTGCGGTGGAAGTCGGCAACAAGCGAGCCGATGTACCGTCCCCGGAACCCTGCATCCACGGCTTCTCGGCAACCGTCGATGAACGATTGGGTGGCAGCACCGCTCTTCGCCTTCACGGCGTCGTTGATGCTGTAGGTGGCGCCTGTCGTAGGAAACTCCATGGAAGGGTGAGACAAGAAAAACTCGCCCACGGCGGGGTCCAAGGTGAATCCGTTCACGCCGGTGCCCGTGGTGTACACGAGCATCGTGCTTGAGCCGTACAAGACGTAGCCGGCGGCCACTTGGGACGTCCCTGCCTGCAGGAAATCGGCGTCTGTCAGGGCTTCGCCCATGGGGGTGACCCGTCGCACAATGCTGAAAATGGTGCCAATGCTCACGTTCACGTCGATGTTGGACGACCCATCCAGGGGGTCAATGAGCACGATGTATTTGCCCTGCTTTCCCAAACCGTCCTCCCCACAGCGCACGAACGACTCTCGCTCCTCCGATCCGATGCCGCACACGCTTTTCCCGGAAGCGAGGATGCGCATGAAGGTGTCGTCGGCAAACACGTCCAACTTTTGTTGCTGCTCGTCTTGAACGTTGGTTCCTCCTGCGGCGCCCAGGATGGAGGTCAACCCCGCGCGGTTGACTTGTTGATTCACAATCTTGGCCGCGACCCCTATGTCGGTGAGGAGCCGCGTAAGCTGACCGGACACAAACGGAAATTCCGCCTGTCGGTCCATGATGAATTCGCCTAATGTCTGGGCCTTGGTCATTGCAAGTGCCTTTCGTCCAAAAGTAGAACAAATCCGACGGCTGCCTCGACCGCCCCGTCAGCCCTTCAACGCCAGCGCCAAGGAGAGAAAATCGTCGACACCGAGCTGCTCGGCCCGCAGCCCTTCCTGGCCATCCGGGATCCGATCGGCGTCAAACCCAGCCCCCTTCAGGCTGTTGCGCAGCGTTTTGCGACGCTGGTTGAACGCGGCCTTCACGACCCGTTGGAAGTGCGCGTGTGGCATGCCTTCAGGCAGAGACGTCACGTCGTTGCGTCGCAAGCGGATGACGCCGCTTTTCACTTTGGGCGGAGGCTGAAAGGCCGACTCCCCCACCGTGAACAGGTACTCCACGTCGTAATACGCTTGAAGCAGCACGCTGAGGATGCCATAGGTCTTGCTGCCTGGTCCTTCGGCCACGCGCTCAGCCACCTCCTTTTGGAACATCCCCACGCACTCGGGCACCCGGTCGCGCCATTCCAAAACCCGGAATAGGATTTGTGAGGAGATGTTGTAGGGGAAATTCCCCGCCACCACGAAGGGAGTGTCGCCGGGGTACGCTTCCGAGGGATCCCAGCGCAACAGGTCCACGCCGTGTACCCGGTCGGCGGGGAGGATGTTCTGGCTGGTCAGGTACGCGACCGACTCGACGTCCAATTCCACTGCTTGCACAGACAAATCTCCCCGTTCCAGCAGGGGAACTGTCAACGCCCCTGTGCCTGGGCCGACCTCCAAGACTTCGGTGCATCCTCGGTGCTTTTGGATGGCCATCGCAATGCGTCGCGCCACGTCGAGGTCCCGAAGGAAGTGTTGCCCGAGGTGTTTTTTGGCGCGAACGTGCATGGACTCAGTTCTCTTGGGGGTTCACCCCTGCCGTGGGATGGCCTTCGGCGATCACCGGCAGGATGGTACGGAAGGCCACCGCCTTGGTTCCCCACTTCGCCTGGTGCTCGGCTTGAAGGGCGGGGGCACAGTCCCTCTGGTAGGTCTCAAAGGCTTCTGCACTGTGCGCCATGTATTGGACTGCGAAGGTCACCCCGCCTTCGGCTTCTCCTTGGACGTGGCACAACCGGAAGTCCCGGAAATGGCCCGTCCGAAGCACGTCGGGGATGTGGGATTCCATCATGTATTGGACCCAATCGTTGGCGCTGGCGGGGTCGACGCTCACAGTGACGTTGTACAAGACCATGTCAAATCATTCAAGGGTGTCACCACGAAGGGCTCGGAATCGCTTCCTCGCTTCTGTGGTGTAGAGGGAGCCAGGGAATTCAAACAACAAACGCTCGTACAGGGACTGGGCCGTCTCCAAGTCGCCAAGCGCGTGGTGGGTCAGGTCCGCCAATCGAAACAGGGCGTTGTCGCCCGTGATGTCGTCGAAGTGCAGGTCCACCACTTCCTGGTACAGCGCCATGGCCGTGTCCACCCGTCCTTGTTCCAGGAACATGTCCGCCGACATCATCAGCATTTCATCCTCGAGCGCATGGCCAGGGTGGTCGGCGGCCAGCGAGTCCAACACCCCACGTGCCTCGTCAAAGCGTCGTTGCATGCGAAGCAAATCGGCCCGCGCGAATTGCTCCATGGGCTCCGTCAGCGTGTCGAGGTTGAAGTTGTCGGTGATGAGCAGGCTCAGTTCGATGGCGTCGTTGGAAATGAGCTTCGACGTCGAGGCCTTCAACGCGTTGAGTTGGCTCTGTGCCCAATTGAAGTCTCCACCGAAGTACGACACGCGGGCGTTGCGGAACTTGGCTTCGTGCCCCAGGGGGTCGTCTTTGAAGTCGAGGTTCACCTGAGAAAACACCAACGACGCGTCCCAAATCAGGTCGTTGAAGACGTAGATGTCGCCAAGGGTGAGTTTGCACGCCGCGGCGACGCGTTCGTTCAGGTCGTTCCGTGCCAGCAACGCTTCCAACGCCTCAATCGCTTCGTCGGCACGGTTCAGGTAGAAGGCGAGCAGGTGGGCGCGGTCCTTCACCATCATGGCGGTCTCAGGCCGCACCCCGAGGTCGCGCAACCCTTCGGCGTAAGCCTCGGCGAGATCGCTGGCCGCATCGAGGTCGACGGGCACCTCCGACGTGAGCTGGTCGAATTGCACTTGGAGCACTTCGTTGCGCGCCGTGAAGAAGTACGGATTGTCCTTGCCTTTGGCCGCCACGTAACGATAGCACGCCAGGGCCGTGGCTTCGTCTCGGTTGGCGTGGGCGGTGTGTCCCAATTCCATGAGCCGTTCGCCTTGCTCTTGGAGCCTCAAATCGAGTGCCTTGGCATGGGTCAGCGCCGAGGCGAAATCCTTGATTTGGTTGAAGTGCCAAACCAGCAACTCGGGGAAGATGGTGTTGTCGGGGTGGGCTTGGATGGCGCGCAAAAGCGCAACACGCACAAGTTCACGGTTGTCTTCGATGGTCGTCAAACGCAGGTTGCGGTTGAGGCTGTTCTGGACCGTGCGCAGGTAATTGGGCTTCTTGTCCAGCAGGTCCATGTACGCATCGACCATGCCTTCGAAGTCGCCCCGCATGCCCTGAAGGTTCGCAAGTTCGTATTCGAAGTTGGTGGTGCCGAGCTTGGCGGCCTTGTTGTAGGTGGCAAGCGCCATGTCCAACTCGTCGAGCTTGATGAATGCGTTCGCCAAGGTGACCGCGGCGCTTCTCCCTTTTTGAAGCTCGTCGAGGGCTTCGACGAAGGCCTCCTTGGCTGCGTCCTCTCGGCCAAAGTGAAGGTACAGGGAACCCAGGTCGACCAACGCCGTGGATCGAGACGCCTTGTGCCGGCGCTTCAGGCGGTCTTTGACCAACTTTTCGGCCGCCTCAAAGTCGTCCAACGCCAACAGGGTGGCGTAGTACATCTCGTAGACAGCGTTGGTCTTGTTCTTCTTCCAAATGGGCTCCAAGTACAGCCGGGCCTGGGGGTAGCTTCCTTCGTTGTAGTAGAATTCGGCCAGTTCCATGTCCGATTGCCCCGCCGCGCCAAAGGCGACGAAGAGCATCACGCATGCGACGCCAAACCTTGCGAGTCGTTGGATGAGGGGCGTCATTCGGTGGCGGCGATTTGTTGGGCCCATTCGGCACGCTTCACGAGGATGAGGGAATCCATCGAGGCACGGGTGGTTCCTTCAAGCAAGGTGCCCGCTTCCACCATGCGTTTGGTGTCGGCCAACGTGGCACGCCAGGCATTCACGGCTTCGATTTCTCGCTGCACTTGACGCGCGAAGTAGGCTTCGTCCATGACGGTTCCCTCGGCGTCGACTTCGGCGCCTTGGCGGATGGCGGCTTGCAGGTTGTTGAGCTGGTCGAGGCATCGCTTGCCC
>CAZKGY010000187.1:0-4080 GCA_964552305.1 uncultured Comamonadaceae bacterium | reverse complement strand
GCGCCGTGGATGTCCAGAAAAAGGCATCGGTGCCTGCGCCTTGGAAGTTGCCGGCGTCCATTCTATGGCCTCCAGGAAACGCGTCGAACCCATTGGGAGACGTTCCATTGCCATTGTTGAACCACTCGGAACCGGCTTTGAGTGTGTTTCCTGCGGTCAATGCGCCACCAATCCCATCGGTCAACGTGGTCCACTCCCCATCCGAAGGGACATGCCACCCTGAGGGACAAAGGCCGCGCGCGTCGTTGACCGCATGCCAATTGTACAACCGGCCGTACGACGTCAGCGAAAAGGCCTCGTTGCAAGCATCACCGCCGGGAGCAGGGCCATAGCACACGCTCACCCCTTCCCCGAAGGTGGCACGCCCTCCGCTTGAGGTCGTCGACCATGCCGCGTCGTTCAGGCTCCCTGCAATGGCATCTCCATTCGCGTAAGACATGTTTCGAAGGTTTTCAGCGAACCAGCACTGCCCATTGATTTCAACGGTGGAATACGTGTAGCCTTCGAAGTCCACGTCATCGCCGCACGACCAAGGAAGCACCTCCACGCTTTCGCACCCATCAAGGGCTTCCCCATTGTAATCCGCGAAGCCGTCGTTGCACGATTCAATGATGCATGCACCATCCACGCACGTCGAAGACGCATTGGCCAAACTGCATCCCTCCCCGCAATCCCCGCAAGTGCCATACACACCAAGCAAGTCCAAGAGGTCTGCAAGTTGAACGCAGCCATCAAAGTTTGAGTCAGAGGGGTTGGCGACGATGCATCCTTGCAGGGCATCATCCCAAACGGTCCCATCCAAACAGTATTCAGACTGCCCAAAAGCAGTCAAACAAGAAGCAGCGAAGAAAAGTGTGAAGAAGCGGTTCATCATTCAGAGTCTTTGATGCAGGGCAATCTATCAATGACCCACCACGAGGGAGTCAAAGGGCTTTTTCGCGCCGAGGATGAATGACATCCAATCGGGGTCGGTGAACGATTGGGCCTTGATTCCATCTTCGCCTCTGATTGTAATGCCGATTTGTGCAGGCATGACATCGATGTCCCGAATGAGGTCGAGGGCTTCTTCGTGAGAAAGCCCGGAAAAGGCCGAACGGAACTCCTCATCCTCGTTGGCGAAATACACATGCAGGGCTGCTGTTTCATCCCAGCGCTCATGGTTCTTGACAATGCGTTTTTCAAACTTCTCGGTTTCGATGGTGCCACGCTCCATCCACATCCGCTTCCTCGAAAAGGTGACAATGCTCAAACATGCACCCTCGTTGCAATGAACCAGTGCATTCGCTTCGGTTACGTTGGGCATGACGTCTTTGACCGCCTCAAATTCTGGCGATTGACACCCCGTACCGAGAAGGATCAACAACCCAACAACAATGATTCTAGACATGCCTCCAATGTAGCAAAAATGTCCGGCGGCGCCCCTCCTGCCCTCGATTCAAGGCGCGTACTGCTTGGGCAGGGTTCGTGGGACACCGAGGTCCCAATGGGTGGTGTTGCCCCACCGGTCTGAAAAGACCAACCACGCCCCGCCCGTTTCAATGCGAACGCCCGAGAGGTCGTAGGATTCTTCCGGAAGAACCATGGCGCCTGACGTGCCTTGGCGGTAGCGATGGCGGTTCGCCGAAAACCGCACCCCTTCCCGTTTGCCGCCGCCCATGTCCATGCCAATGCCGGACCGGTCCTGAATCAAGCGGGCCGGGATGCTCACGCTGTCCACCCACAGCTCAAACTTCTGCACCCCCTCGGGAAAGGACCCATTCACCGTGGCGCGGTACACAGTCGTGCTCATCAGGTTGGACTCCACGCCAGGAAACTGGACCTGCTTGGTGAATTCGGTCACGTCGATGCCCCGGGTCGTGGCGCGCGGAGCCGTGTCGAGAAGCGTCGAACACGAAAGGACCGCCAACGCGACCCACGAAGCCAAGAGCCACCTAGTCATGCTGTTGCTGACGCCATTCGTGCAAGCCCTTCAATTGGCCCAAAAGGCCCTCGAGCTTGTCCAGGGGAAGCATGTTCGCGCCGTCGCTCTTCGCGGTGGACGGATCTGGATGCGTTTCCAGAAACACCCCGTCAACCCCAGTCGCAACAGCCGCACGCGCGATGGCGCCGATCATGGCCGGAAGGCCACCGGTGATCCCGCTCGCTTGGTTGGGCTGCTGCAAGCTGTGCGTGACGTCCATGAAAACCGGGGCGTGGTTGCGCATCTCCACGAGTCCGCGCATGTCGACCACCAAGTCGCCGTAGCCCATCATGGTTCCGCGCTCGGTGAGCCACACGCGGTCGTTGCCGGTGGAGCGCACCTTGGTGACGGCATGCTCCATGGCGTGCGCCGCCATGAATTGTCCCTTTTTCACGTTGACCACCTTGCCTGTTTTGCCGGCGGCAAGCAGCAAGTCGGTTTGGCGACACAAGAAGGCTGGAATCTGGAGGACGTCGACCACCTCGGCCGCCATGGCTGCTTCTTCTGGCAGGTGAATGTCGGTGACGATGCCTACGCCCAATTGGGCCTTCACGTCGGCCAAAATGCGGAGCGCCTCCTGGTCACCGATGCCCGAAAAGCTGTCCAGACGCGAGCGGTTCGCCTTGCGGTAGCTCGCCTTGAAATGGAAAGGCAACCCAAGCGCATCGCACACCGCTTGCACCCGCTCGGCAGTGCGCAAGGTGACGTCCCTGCCTTCCACGGCACAAGGGCCGGCCAAAATGTGAAGAGGCTTCATCGTTCGTTGTTTGGGGCAAAGGTGCGCATCAATCGCGACCCACGCCTTCCCTGGTTTCTTCCTTTTGCTTCTTGGCGGCGGCCTGCTGGCGTGCCTTTTTGCCAATGGCGCGCGAACCGAGACCCAAGAACCGGTTCCACCCGTCTCCTGGCAGCCGCTCCAGCTTCACGTGCACCCCACGGCCGTAGGCATTCGCCGAGGTTTCTGAGCCGATGAACAGCCCTGCCGGATCGTCGACCTCGAGGGTGAACATGCGTCGTTGAGAAATGCGCCACTGCAACCACGTCACGGGACGGGTGTCGCCCCACCCTCCTGTCCGGAGGTCCACGCCGAATGCCAGCCGATTCCCGGGAATCCATCCGACCCCGCCAGTGAACTCCGGCGCAGGCATCCAGCTTCCAGTCCGTGCCGAAGCCGTCAATTGCACGTCCGGGGACGGCCACCACTGCAAAGAAGCCTTGACTTTGGAAGGGAGCATGACCATTTGGCCTGCGGCGCTGTCGCTGAAGAAATACAAGTCGTCCACGTCCACATCCACGTTGCCATCCACCACGTTCTCCCAGCTCCATCCGTCGCCGAGCACCGGCAAACCCGTGGTGCTCAACCCGGTGTCGACGGCCGCAATCAAGCCTCCGGCAGGCTCCCACATCACGCCGACGTCTTGAAAGTCCAGCCGGAATTGAATGGGAAGCGTCTCCGACGACAGGGGGAACGATCCGCTGACCCCCAGCCCGTAGGCAAAAAGCACGTCTTCGATGGCAAAGTCGTCTTCCGTGGGCAAACGATCGAGGCTCGCCGTGGCGTAGGAATTCATGAACACATCCATGGAATCAGCCCCCTCGGAGACGAAAAACTGCCCATTGGGAATCCACCACTCAACGCCAGCCGCCCGTTGCACGAGCGACAATTCGATGCGCTGGCGTGTCTTGGCGTTTTCCGCCCCCAGCGACACCCGGTTGAAGGCGCCCATCCGGATGCCGGTTCCGCTGAAAATGTCAGGCCTGCCGGTGTGGTTGGCATTGCCATCAAACACAAGCTCCAAGATCTCCTTCCTCCATGCCGAGCTCACCAACACCTCGCTGCCAAGCGACATGGTCAAGGCCCACGGCGACTTGCCCAAGGGCTTGGACGAGATGCGCATGGACCAGCCCGCCTGGACGCCCATCGTGGCGCGTTGGGGATGCTGGCTCAAAAACGGCTCCAACAAATCCGGCCCCAAGAACCCTCCCTGCATGGCGGTTTCGACAAACCCTGTGGACAGCGCGTTGCTTCGCTGGGAAGCCCACACCTCGAAGTTGCCCTGCCCGGATTGGTAAGGAATGGTTGGTGGAACGAACTCTTGGGCATGGGCTTGCATGCCCCC
>CAZKGY010000186.1:0-4084 GCA_964552305.1 uncultured Comamonadaceae bacterium | reverse complement strand
GTGCTGTTTCCCTTGCTCGGCGTGGCAGACGTGTCGGAGACCGCCGCGCCCTATGGGTCCAAATACGTGTTTTTGTTCATGGGGGGCTTTCTCATTGCCCTGGCCTTGGAGCGATGGCAACTGCACCGACGGTTCGCCCTGAACATTTTGGTGCTGGCCGGTGGACAACCCCGCCGGTTGCTCGCCGGATTCATGTTGGCCACTGCCGGATTGAGCATGTGGATCTCGAACACCGCGACGACCTTGATGATGCTGCCCATTGCCATGTCGGTGTTGGACAAAATTGACGTCGACCGGAATCCTCGATTCCCCGTGGCGTTGCTGCTGGGCACCGCGTATGCGGCAAATCTCGGAGGCATCGCAACCCTCGTGGGAACGCCTCCGAACGTGGCCATGGCCGGATTGCTGGAAACGCACGTAGGACAATCGGTGCCCTTCCTCGAATGGATGGTCATGGCGGTGCCTTTCTCCGTCCTCATGTTGGCCCTAGTCTATGTCTTGTTGACCCGGGTCCTTTGCCAGATCTCGTCCGAGACCATGCAGGAAGGCGTCAACGAATTGCGTCAGGAACTGCAGGCGCTGGGTCCCTGGTCGGTGGCCGAGCGCAGGGTCGCTTGGGTGTTTGGAGCAACGGCGTGTCTGTGGGTGGGGCGTCGGTTGCTTGTGGAGCACCTGGGGCTTCCATTGAACGACACCTCAATCGCCATGGCTGCGGGGGTGGCGTTGTTTTTGATTCCCTCAAGGGAAGTCACCCAACGAACCTTGCTGACGTGGGACCAAGCCCAGCGATTGCCGTGGGACATCTTGTTGCTTTTCGGCGGAGGGCTCACGTTGGCAGCGCAATTGGCCGAGGTGGGGGTGCTCGACATGGTGGCGGAAGGCTTGGCGTCGATTCCTTCCCTGTCCACGGGGTTGCTTGTGGCGGGATTCGTGGCGTTGTCGCTGTTCTTGACGGAGGTCATGAGCAATTTGGCCTTGACTGTCGTGCTCGTTCCTGTGGTGGCCAACGTCGCGATGCTGTGGGGCCTGGATCCTTTGCAGTTGGTCGTGCCTGTCACGATGGCAAGCAGCTGTGCATTCATGTTGCCCATGGCAACCCCTCCAAACGCCATCGTTTTCGGAAGTGGACGGTTGACGATGCCCACCATGGTCCGGGTGGGCGTGGTGCTCAACCTCGTGGCTGCTGCCGTGGTTTGGGCTTGGGCGACTTGGGTGTTGCCTTTGTGGATGGGGTTCCTTTGACGTGCGTCAGGACCCAGAGCCCCGGACAATGGTCAAGCCCCAGGCGAGCAAACCAACCACCAAGGCGACGACACCCCCATTGAACGCGGTTTCCGCCCCCATTAGGTGGTTCAACTTGAAGGCGATGCCGACGAGGATGCCCGAGAGGCCGAGGATCATGAGCGTGGCAGAAATTTTGGTTGGACGCATGTGGCAAAGAAACGGTGGAGCGGACAATCTTTCCTACATTTCGACACCTTACGAAACCTTGTGATGCAAAAAGAATTTCAATTCAACGAAGACGTTGGCGGCCTCGTCGTCAACCTGCTTGCTGCCTACTTCATTGTGGTGTTCACCCTCGGATTTGGTTTGCCATGGGCATTCTGCAAGCTGGAGCGGTGGAAAGCAAACAACACCACCATTGAAGGACGCAAAATCAAATTTGTCGGTGAAGGGAGCGCCCTCCTTGGAAAGTTCATTGTCTGGTATTTGTTGACGATGATCACCTTGGGCATTTACTCCTTCTGGATGGTGGTGAAGCTCGAGAAGTGGCGCACCGAGAACACCGTGTTCGCCTGAGGACTCCTCTGACGCGCAAGCATTAACTTCATCCCATGGAATGGGAAGTTTGGCATGTCTGGCTCGGCGTCTGCATGGCTTTGGTCATGTTGGAGGTCTTTGTGCCTGGCTTCGTGCTGGCTTGCCTTGGCGTCGGAGCCTTGGCAGGGTCTTGTGCGGCCGCCTTGGGCTGGGGCTTGACGGCGCAGTTCGTGACCGTGGGCGTAGCCAGCCTGCTCGCGTTCGTGTTTCTCCGGCCTGTCGCCCTTCGGGTGGCCCAGTCGGACGCCACGAAAACCGGGGTGGATGCCCTGGTGGGCCGACCGTGCAAGGTCACCCAGGCTTTTGACGACACCTCGAGGCTCGGGCGTTGCAAGGTCGACGGCGACGACTGGCGCGCCGAATTGTCTGACCGGAGTGCCATCCCGCAAGTGAACGACGTCGTTTGGGTGGAACACGTCGAGAGCAACACCCTGGTTGTATCCACCAAACCCATCAACCCATGACTGCAGCTTCCATTTTGGCGTTCATTTTTCTTCTTTTGGCCATTGTCATTGTGGTGAAGGGCGTGCGCATTGTGCGCCAAAGCGAGAGCATGGTGATTGAACGGCTCGGCAAGTACAACACGACCCTCAATGCGGGCATCAACGTCATCATTCCCATCGTGGATCGGCCGCGCGACATTGTGTGGCGCATGGCAGGAGAGATGCCCGACGGCACCAAGGTCGTGCAGTACAAAATGCGTGACCGCGTGGACTTGCGTGAGACGGTGTTTGACTTTCCCAAGCAGGGCGTCATCACCAAGGACAACGTGGTCACGGAAATCAACGCCCTGATTTACTTCCAAATCACCGACCCAGTGAAGGCGGTGTACGAGATCAACAACTTGCCCAACGCCATCGAGAAACTCACGCAAACCACGCTTCGAAACGTGATTGGCGAGCTAGAGCTTGACGAGTGCTTGACTTCCCGCGACACCATCAACATGAAGTTGCGGACCATCTTGGATGAAGCCACCAACAAGTGGGGCGTCAAGGTGAATCGCGTGGAATTGCAGGACATCAACCCTCCCACGGACATCAAGGAGGCGATGGAAAAGCAGATGCGTGCGGAGCGCACGCGGAGGGCTCAAATCATCGACGCGGAAGGCACGAAAACCGCGGCCATCCTCGAGGCAGAAGGACGCAAAGGGGCCGACATCAACGAAGCCGAGGGCCAAAAGCAGGCCCGCATTTTGAAGGCCGAAGGCGAAGCTGCCGCGCGGTTGGCTGTGGCCGAGGCGGAGGCGGAGGCGATTCGGAGGATTGCTGCGGCGGTCGAAACCTCCAAGGCCGACCCAACGCAGTACCTCATTGCTGTGAAATACATCGAGATGATGGACCAGGTGTTGCGGGACGGTGGCGCAGGGTCCAAGACGGTATTCATGCCTTATGAGGCGAGTGGGCTGATGAGCAGCGTGGGTGGCATCAAGGAGTTGATGAACGCCGCGAAGGACTGAACGGAAGGGCCTCGTTGACCTCTCAGGGCTGGAGCCCCTGCGCCCACCGCACGTAATCGTCATCCGTCAACGCCCGAAGGAAGGCCACGAGGGCTACTTTCTCGGGGGCGCTCAAGTTTCGGGGTCGCACCCTCGGGTCTTGGTTTGGATGTAGCATGCCTCCCGAGTCGTAGTGGTCAACCACGTCTTCCAGCGTGGCCAGCGAACCGTCGAACATGTAAGGCGCGGTCAGCCCGACGTTCCGCAGGGACGGCGTTTTGAACGCCCCAAGGTCGGTGGAATCGAAGGTCAAACGGTACGCACCTGGGTCTTCGTAGAAGGCGTAAAGGCCCACGTTGTGGGTCTCAAAATCCGACAGCAACACTCCTTGGTGGCAAGAACTGCATTCGTTCGCCTCAAAGAGCGCGAGGCCTTCTAGCTCAAGTTGGCTCAGGGCTTCCTCGTCGCCAAGGAGCCAACGGTCGTAGGGCGAATCGCCGCTGACCAACGTGCGTTGGAACGCCGCCAAGGACCGGGTCAAGACGTAGGCGTCGAACGGCCGACCGAACCCCTGAGAAGCCCAAGATTGGTAGAGGGGATCCAAGGCAAGTTCGTCCACCAGTTGGGCCAAGTCGCGGTGGAGTTCGGTGGGCTCTTGCAATGGGGCGAGGACTTGGGCTTCCAACGAAGGCACGCCACCTTCCCTGTGGAAACGAGGTTGCCAGGCCATATTGACGAGGGCGGGCGCGTTGCGGGACCCGAGGTTGCCGTTCGTTCCCGTGGAAATGGTGACGGTGTCTCCGAATGCAAAGGAAGGGTTGTGGCAGC
>CAZKGY010000185.1:0-4086 GCA_964552305.1 uncultured Comamonadaceae bacterium | reverse complement strand
TTCGGCGGCTGGAAGAAATCGGCCTTTGGCGACCTGAACCAGCACGGCCCGGACGCGTTCAAGTTCTACACCCGGACGAAAACGGTGACGGCGCGCTGGCCCTCGGGCATCAAGGAAGGCGGCGAGTTCAACTTCAAGGCGATGGACTGATCTACGGGTCGATCCAGCGGCCCTGATGAGGGCCTGACATCACGCGGCCCCGCTATCTGGCGGGGCCGTTTGCGTTTGGGTCGGGCGCGCATCTCGGCATTCGTAAAGAAAATATTAACCAAGCTCCGGCAGATCGGGAGGGGTCGAAACAGGAGATTTGAGAATGCGTGTTTGCAGCATGTCCGGGCGATTTGGAGCATGGAATTTGAAAACGGGGCTGACGGCGGGGGCCTTGGTGTTGGCGCTGTGGCCGCTGGGCGGCGGGGCCGAGGAGGCGCTGCCAGCGTTTGAGCAGGCCTTGCACGGCTTGAAGGTGGGCGAGCCGTTTTCGTTTTCCATCGCATGTGACCAGGCTTACGGTGAGGAAACGGAAGACGCTGTCGTGGCCTTGCCCAAGTCCGCGTTCATGGTGGATGGCAAGTTGGATGAGGACGTCATGAAGGTGGGCGAAGTGGTTCCCATGGCCGACGAAGACGGCGACGAAATCATTGGCATCGTGGTGGAAGTGGAAGAGGACGTCGTGCACGTCGATTTCAACCACCCCCTCGCCGGCCTTGACCTGCACTTCGAGGGCGTGGTCTGCGCCATTCGCAACGCCTGAGCAACGTTTCCTTTGCGACGAAATCGCGGCATTCCTGAACAAGGAAGGCGCCTGAGCGTCACGTCGAAGGCTCATGCCAAGGTGCAGTACCTTCGCCCCATGGAACGCACGGAAATCAGCGACCTCGGGGAATTTGGCTTGATTCGAAGACTCACGAAAGATTGGCCGACCCACCAACCCTCGACGTTGAGGGGCGTCGGAGACGACGCGGCCGTGTTGGACCCTGGAGGTCAGCGCGTGGTGATGAGCACGGACATGCTCTGCGAAGGCGTGCATTTTGACCTGAGTTACGCGCCACTCAAGCACCTGGGATACAAGGCCGTGGTGGTCAATTTGAGCGACGTGTGCGCCATGAACGCCAAGCCCACGCAGGTCGTGGTCGGGCTGGGCTTGAGCAACCGTTTTTCGGTGGAGGCCGTGGAGGAGTTGTACGCGGGAATTCGCCTGGCCTGCGACGTCTACCAAGTGGATTTGGTCGGCGGCGACACGACGTCGAGCCCTGCGGGACTCACTTTGGGCATCACGGCTGTGGGCCTGGCGTCGAACGACGCCATCGTGGGAAGGGATGGAGCCCGAGACGGCGACTTGTTGGTGGTGTCTGGGGACCTTGGGGCGGCCTACATGGGCCTTCAAATCTTGGAGCGTGAGAAAACCGTGTTCCAAGCAGCCCCCACTGCCCAACCTGAGTTGGACGACTTCGCCTACTTGCTTGAGCGCCAATTGAAGCCAGAAGCCAGGGTCGACGTGGTCAGGGAATTGGCGGATTTGTCGTTGAAGCCCACATCCATGATCGACATCAGCGACGGACTGGCTTCTGAGGTGTTCCACCTCGGCACCGCTTCAAGCGTGGGGTTCAAGGTGTACGAGGACAAGCTTCCGATTGATCCGAAGGTGTACGAGACAGCACGAGAATTCAACCTCGACCCCACGCTGTGCATGTTGAGCGGTGGCGAGGATTACGAGCTGTTGTTCACCATCGCCCAAGACGACTTCGAAAAGGTCCGGAACCACCCCAAATTGAGTGTGATTGGGCATGCCGTGGCGGCCCCGGACGCCTTCACCCTGGTGACCAAAAATGGCCCCGAAGTGCCCTTGCAGGCCCAAGGCTGGGATGGATTGAAGGCCACGACGTGACCCCATGTGCGGGATCGCGGGCATACATGGGTTGGATGCGTTTCCTGGCAAGGACGAGGCGCTGGGTGCGTTGCGCGACATGGTCGCTGCCATGGGCCACCGCGGTCCTGATGCGGAGGGGGTGTGGTGCCAAGACGACGTGGTTGCGCTCGGTCACCGAAGGCTGAGCATCCTCGACCCCACGCCCGGATCGAACCAGCCCTTTGCCTTGGGTCGTGACGTTCTCGTGTTCAACGGGGAGGTGTACAACTACGTGGAGCTTCGTCGCGACTTGGAAGCCTCGGGCGCACATCGGTTCCAAACCGACAGCGACACAGAGGTCGTGCTTTCCGCTTTGCGGCATTGGGGCTTGGAACAAGCGCTCGGACGCATGAACGGCATGTTTGCGTTTGCCTGGTGGAACCCAGACATCGAGCGGCTTGTGGTGGCGCGTGACCGTTTGGGCATCAAGCCGTTGTATTGGCACCAAACGCCACATGGCACGGTGCTTTTCGCCTCCGAAATCCGCGCCCTCCTGGCGTCGGGGGTGCTTCCAAGGAAGCTGAATCAGTCGCACGTGACGGAACAGTGGATGTACGGCACGGTGCACGCCCCGGCGACGATCGTTCAAGGCGTGCACATGCTTGAGCCTGGCTCTTTGCTCGTGCTGGAGGACGACCAAGTCCGTACCGCCACATGGTGGGACCCCGCCGACACCGCCTTGGGAGAGCCCGACGCCTCGCCGGCTGAGCGGAAAGACCGCCTCAGGGCTTTGCTCTCGGATGCGGTGGGCATTCGCATGCGATCTGACGTGGATTACGGGGCGTTTCTGTCCGGTGGCATCGACAGCAGCGCGGTGGTGGGACTCATGGCCGAGCAGTCAAACCAGCCGATCAAGACATTCAGCATCACCTTCAAAGACGAGGCTTTGGACGAGGGCCCATGGTCGCGGATGGTTGCCCAGAGGTTTCGCACGGACCACCATCAGATTGGCCTGGAAGTCGACGATTTTTTGGCCCAAATCCCTGCCGGCCTCGAGGCCATGGACCACCCCAGCGCAGATGGGCTGAACACCTTTGTGGTGAGTGGAGAGACACGACGGGCTGGGGTGAAGGTGGCGTTGAGTGGTTTGGGTGGGGACGAGTTGTTCGCGGGATACCCTGTGTTTGAGCGGAGTGCCCAGTTGGCGAAACTCGCCTGGCTGGCGTCTTGGCCGAGGGGTTGGCGGAAGGCTGGGGGTTGGCTGATGACGCGTGGCCGTCAGGACATGCCTTCCAGAAAGAAGGCGGAGGTGCTTGCAGGCAACCACTTCGATTTGGCCCACACGTATCCCGTGTCGAGGCAATTGTTTTTGCGGAAGGACCTCGAGGCCATGCTTCGTGGCGTGGATGCGGGCAAAAACCCCATGTTTCAATGGTTGGTCAAGGCGTTGGCGCCAGGCCAAAAGGCGTTTGGCCTTCCCTTCCTCAGCCAAGTCAGCCTGGCGGAAATGCGCACCTACATGGGCCATACGCTCCTGCGGGACGCCGACCAATTCAGCATGGCCCACGCCTTGGAAGTTCGCGTTCCGCTCCTGGACCACCGAATCGTCGCCGCGGCATTGGCGACGCCCGATTCAGAGAAACGGGGCGGCACCCCCAAGCCGTTGTTGGTCCAATCGGTGGAGGACTTGTTGCCCACGGAGTTGGTGAACCGACCCAAAATGGGGTTCGTGCTGCCTTGGGAATCGTGGATGCGTGGCCCGTTGAAGGGTATTTGCAGCCAAGGACTTCAATCGTTGTGCGACCAACCTTGGGTGAATGCGGACGCCATTCGGGCCATGGAATCGTCCTTCCTTCAAGGAAGCGATGCATGGACGTGGGGCCGCGTTTGGTCGTTGGCGGTGCTGGGCCATTACCTTGAACGCCATGGCCTCCGTTGACCCTCCCATTCGCATGATGGCGGTGGTGGAATGGCATCCTCCTGCTTACAAGGCGGGGGGTCCAGTCCGAAGCGTCCACAACCTTGTCAGGCTCCTTCAAGGCACCGGCAAGGTGGAGTTGGAGGTCGTGACCGGGGCGTACGAATTGGGGAGTCAAACCCCACTGGAGGGCATCACGCTCAATGAACCGACGGTCGAAGACGGGGTGAAGGTGTGCCGGCTGACCAAGGATCGGTGGACGCGCAAGCACTGGCGAGAACGACTTCACGGCGATCATCGCCCGGATGTCGTCTACCTCAAC
>CAZKGY010000184.1:0-4111 GCA_964552305.1 uncultured Comamonadaceae bacterium | reverse complement strand
CCTCGGCCCCGCCGGTGATCTCGGAATGGATCGCCAAGAACTCAGGGACAAACCGATCCACGAAGGCCTTCCGAGCCTTGGCCACCAATGCCGCCTTCGGCGCCATCCGTGCGTTCCAAGGGGCCAACATCGCCTCATCAAACGTGCGATTCTCCGCGAAGTACCGAAGCAAGGCGTTGCGTTGGATGAGCGCCTTGTTCAAATCAATCAAGGCATCGAGGTATGGACGGTCGTACTGGCTGATCACCGAATCCATCCAGCGGCGACGCACCTCGCTCCCTCCCTGCACCAGGTTCGCATCGTCCGGCGCAATCATCACTGCAGGAAATCGGCCGATGTGGTCGGCCAACCGGGTGTAAGCCTTGTCGTTTCGCTTGAATTGCTTTTTGGCGCCACGACGGATGCCACAGCTCACGCGCTCTTTTTTCCCCAGCCGCATGAAATCCCCTTGCACCAGCATGAACGGCTCGTCGTGCGCAATGTTTTGTCCGTCGATGGGGTTGAAATAGCTCTTGCAGAAGCACAAATAATGCACCGCGTCGAGCACGTTGGTTTTGCCGGAACCGTTGTCTCCGAGGAAACAATTCACTTGCGAACCCAAGGTCAAATCTGCACTCGAGTGGTTTTTGAAGTGGACCAAATGAAGTTCTTCGAGTTGCATCGTGCGAATTTCTTATTTTTGGCCTCCGTTACCCAAACCTTATGGCGAAGAAAACCAACACCGAAGAAACAATCGTCAACGTTGACGAACTGTACACGCAAACCGAACAGTTTGTAGACAAGAACCGCAAGCAGCTGACGCTCGGCCTCGGCGCCGTGTCTGCCCTCGTGCTCGCGGTCATTGGATACTCCACGTTGGTGGTGGCTCCCAAGAACCAGGCAGCAGAAGAAGCCTCGTTCATGGCGGAGCACTACTTCGCCAAAGACAGCATGGATTTGGCCATGCTCGGCGACGGCTTGAATGCTGGCTTGGAAGAAGTGCTCATGGACCACGCAGGAACTCCCGCAGCGTCTCGTGCCGCCTTCGAGCTCGGCATCATCCACCGCGACGCAGCACGCTTTGAAGATGCCGTGGCTTCGTTTGAAGAAGCAGGATTCGGCGACGACGTGTTCGGCCCCTTGGTCGAGGCGAACCTCGGTGATTGCCTCGTGGAGTTGGGTGACCTCGCCGGCGCTGAAGGACACTTCGCCGCCGCGGCCTCTCGCGCAGCGTCAGGCCTCGCAGCGAAAGCCCTCGCTCCAATGTGCTCCTACAAGCAAGCGTTGGTGCTGCTTGAGTTGGGCAACGAAGACAAGGCACGCAAAGTGTTGCAGGGCATTTCGAACGATTTCCCCAACTCGACCTACGCTTCGAACGCCACGGCGCTCGCGGCTTCGTTGTCGAAGTAATTTCCTTGCCATCCCATGGCCACAGAAGGAAACAACCTAAGCGAATACAGGTCGGAAGACTTGCCCAATGGTGCCCACTTTCAGGTGGGCATCGTTGTGTCTGAGTGGAACCGTCGGTACACGCAAGGCATGCTCGACGGCGCCCTCGGCGTGCTGCGAGAGGCTGGTGTGCCTGATTCCGGCATTCATGTGCATTGGGTTCCTGGCAGCTACGAACTCCCTCTGGGTGCCCAATGGCTTGTCCCAAAGGTGGACGGCGTTGTGGCCATCGGATCCGTGATACGTGGAGAAACCGCCCACTTCGATTTCGTCTGTGCCTCGGCTGCCGAAGGCATCATGCGCGTGAATTTGGACACGGACAAACCGGTCATGTTCTGCGTGCTCACCGACGACACCAAGGAACAAGCAGAAGCACGTTCCGGCGGGGTCCATGGCAACAAAGGCGTGGAAGCCACCGTGGGACTGCTCAAGATGTTGGCCCTCAAATCTGTCCTCGCCCAGGGCTGAGGACACAAGTTTTTTTCGATGAACCCCTCCCTCCTTTTCCGTTTGTCCGTTTGGGCATTGGCCTGCGTGTCAACGTTGGCGTCTGCCCAATACCCCGGATGGCAACAAGCCATCGATTACGACATGGAAGTGGTCCTCGACACGGCCACCCACCGTTACGACGGATCCATGACCGTGAAGTACACGAACAACAGCCCCGAGACGTTGGACAAGTTGTTTTGGCACCTGTTCTTCAACGCGTTTCAGCCGGGCAGCATGATGGATGTGCGTTCGCGGACGATTGAGGATCCCGACCGGCGCGTCGGCAGCCGCATCGCGGCGTTGCCTGAAGACGAGTGGGGCTGGCAGCAAGTGTCGTCCGTCCTTGTGGGTGGCAAGGAAGCCACATTCAACCACGATGGCACCATCCTGGAAGTGCCTTTGGCCAAGCCGTTGAAGCCCGGCAAGTCCGTGACGGTGTCCATGCGTTGGCAAGCCCAAGTCCCACGACAGATTCGCCGCTCCGGTTGGATGAACAAAGAGGGCGTGGAATACAGCATGACGCAATGGTACCCACGGCTTTGCGAATTCGACCACCACGGCTGGCACACCAACCCATACATCGGACGTGAATTCCATGGCGTTTGGGGGGACTTTGACGTTCGCCTGCACGTGCCCAAGGGATACGGCGTGGCTGCCACTGGCGTCAAGACCAAGATGTCCGACAAGCCCCTGCCCGACGGTACCCCAGGGACCGTGCACCGTTACGACGCGGATGACGTGATTGACTTCGCGTGGGCGGCAGACCCCGACTTCGTGGAACAAGCCGTGGAGGTGGATGGCGTCACGCTCCGTTTGGTCCACCAACAAGACGAGTCGCTCGACAGCAACTGGGAAGCCTTGGCCGATTACGCCAAGCAAGCCATGGCGTTCATCAACGAAGACATCGGCCCTTATCCCTATCCAGAATACAACGTCGTGCAAGGAGGCGACGGCGGCATGGAGTACCCCATGTTGACACTGATCACGGGGGACCGCAGCTTGCGCAGCTTGGTGGGCGTCACGGTGCATGAGATGGCACACAGTTGGTTTCAAGCCGTGGTAGCCACCAACGAAAGCCTGCACGAGTGGATGGACGAAGGCTTCACCTCTTGGGCCGAATCCAGGGCCATGGCCGAGTTGTTTGCAGACCCTTTGAAACCGGACGATTCTCCGCACCAGTGGGCCTACGCTGGATACATCAACCACCACCTCAGCGGCAAGGAAGAGCCTCTGGCCACCCATGCCGACCACTACAAAACCAACCGCGCGTACGGCGTGGGAGCCTACGCCAAGGGTGAGGTGTTTGTCGAGCAGTTGGGGGCCGTGGTCGGAACAGATGTCCGGGACGCGGCCATGCGCACCTACTTCCGGGATTGGCAATTCAAGCACCCAGGCCCCACCGATTTCAAGCGGGTCTTGGAGCGCGCCAGTGGCCTTGAATTGGACTGGTACTTCCGAGGCATGATTCACAGCACCAATGCCGTGGACTACGCCGTCGAACGCGTCGTGAACGGGAACGACACCCTACAGGTGGAACTGACACGGCGCGGCGACATGCCGATGCCCCAAGATTTGGCCATCACTTGGGAAGACGGAAGCATCACCCAGGTGCACATCCCGTTGGTGGTCATGCGTGGCCACAGGGCCCTCATGGACGAAGAAGTGCTCGGTGACGACTGGCCTTGGGTCGATCCCAACTACACCTTTGTCATGCCTTCTCAGGGCAAGCGCGTCCAAAAGGTCGAGCTTGACCCCGCCCAATTGGTGGCGGACATCCATCGCGAGAACAACGTGCTGACCTTTGACTTGACGGTCGACCAGGCCGCCGACCAACCGCACTGATGTTCCTGCACCAAGTCCACGTTCCTGCAAAATGGCTAGTGCTCCCGTTGGCTGGGGCGGTGGCCATGTGCCTTCTTGGTCCTCTGGTCCTCCACGTCGAAGGACAATTGCCCATCACCTTTCAGAGCCTTGTCGTCCTGCTTTGGTCCATTTTTTGGGGCTGGCGCATTGGCGTCAGCGCGACCTTGCTTTACCTCGCTGCTGGGGCCATGGGGTTGCCGGTGTTTGCCAATGGCGCTGGTGGATTGCACCACTTTTTTGGGGCCACTGCTGGCTTCCTTTTCGCCTTCCCGATTGCCGCGCTTGTCGTTGGCGTCCTCGCCGAACACGTTAGTCGGGTGCAATTTTTGGC
>CAZKGY010000183.1:0-4125 GCA_964552305.1 uncultured Comamonadaceae bacterium | reverse complement strand
CCTTCCGCAAGCCACTCGCCTTGTGAACCACTGCAGGCTGAGGCACGGGTGTTGGCTGGGGGGATGGGACCGCCTCTTCTTCGTTTGTAGGCGATGTCGGGACTGGAGGCGACAACGCAACCTTGGGCGCCGGCGCCGGCTCGGGAGCAACCGAAGGCTCAGTGGGAATCGAAGTCTTTTGCGACGCGGTGGTATGGGGCACTGCTGGCTCCGGAGCCGCGTCGATGGGACGCGGGATCTCGGCTTGCGGTCGCGGGGCCATCAGCCCGTAGGAACCGTCAGTGCTTTTTTTTTTGAGCGCCTCTTGCGAACAGACTTGCATGAGTGCCAGCTCCACCAACAGTCGCTGGTTTTGCGACCCCCGGAATTGCACGTCTGCCTTGTTCAAGATGTCAAGCCCCCCGACGATGAAGAACAAATCTGCGCGCGACGCCTGTTCCTGAAACCGCGCCTTCACCTCTTGCGTTGCCTCGAGCAAGTTCAACGTCTGTGGATCGCGACAAACCATCAAGTTCCGCAGGTGGCTTCCCCAGCCCGAGAGGAAGTGATGCGCGTCGAACCCTCGGTTCATGACCTCGTTGAAACGAAGCATGGCAGAAGGGATGTCGCTGTTGAGGGCGAAATCGGTCAACTCGAAGTACGTGTCATGATCAAGGACGTGCAGCTGTTCCGTCACAGCAGCGTACGTCAACTTCTTCCCCGCGAACGCCACCAACTGGTCAAACATGCTCAATGCGTCCCTCAGGGCACCATCCGCCTTGTCCGCGATGACGTGCAAGGCTTCCGATTCCGCTTCGACCCCTTCTTGCTCCGCAATGTGTTGCAGGTGCGCGACTGCATCCGGCACCGAAATCCGATGGAAGTCGAAGATTTGGCACCGGGAAAGGATGGTGGGGAGAATCTTGTGCTTCTCGGTGGTCGCGAGGATGAACACGGCATGCGCAGGAGGCTCCTCTAGCGTCTTCAAGAACGCATTGAAGGCTGCTTGGCTCAGCATGTGCACCTCGTCGATGATGTACACCTTGTACTTCCCTTTCTGAGGAGGAATGCGCACTTGCTCCACGATGCTTCGGATGTCCTCCACCTTGTTGTTGGAGGCCGCATCCAGCTCAAACACGTTGAACGACAGCGCCTCATCGTCCGCCGCAAAGCCATTGATGGCCCGGGCGAAAATTCGGGCGGACGTGGTCTTCCCCACACCACGGGGCCCACAGAACAGGTAGGCCTGGGCAATTTGCCCGCTGTCGATGCTGTGCTGCAGGGTTTGGGTGATGCCGGATTGCCCCACCACCGCATCCCAAGCTTGGGGGCGATATTTGCGTGCGCTGACGAGGTAAGGCTGGTCGCTCATGAGAATGCGAATATCGCTCGGGAGTCCTCAGCCCGGCAAATTCGGTTTTCCACATTCTTCCCAAGGCGTGGATGTTTGGTTTTCAGAGGTTGTCAACGTACTTTTGCGCCCCATTAATTAACAACGTTCCATGAACCGTTACGAAACTGTTTTCATTATGACTCCCGTGCTATCTGCAGAGCAGGTGGCGGAAACAGTCTCGAAGTTCCGTGCATTTGTCACCGACAAAGGTGGCAAGATCCTCCACGAGGATGCATGGGGATTGAGGAAGTTGGCCTACCCCATCCAGAAGAAGTCCACGGGCTTCTACCACTTGATGGAGTTCGAAGCCGACACCAACATCATCCTCCCCTTCGAAACTGAATTCCGTCGGGACGAACGCATCATCCGCTTCCTCACCACGAAGATGGACAAGCATCACATTGCGTACGCCGAAGGCCGCCGCAACAAGTCGAACCGCCAAGAAGCCGCTCCTGTCGAAGCAGAGGGCGCAGCTGAGGCTTAATTTCTTCCGTTATGGCAGACAAGAAAGTTCGCTACCTGAACCCCATCGACATTGAGACGAAAGCCGAGCGTTACTGCCGCTTTCGCAAGAAGGGCATCAAGTACATCGACTACAAGGACCCAGATTTCCTGTTGATGTTGTGCAACCCTCAAGGAAAGATTTTGCCACGTCGTTTGACTGGCACCAGCCTCAAGTATCAGCGCAAAGTGTCGCAAGCCATCAAAAAGGCGCGTCACTTGGCCTTGATGCCATACGTTGCTGACAACCTCCGTTAATCCCGAGCACCATGGACATCATCCTGAAGCAAGACGTCGACACGCTCGGCAGCAAGTATGACGTGGTGACCGTCAAGGACGGATTCGCACGCAACTACCTTATCCCTCAGGGCTTGGCGGTGGCCGCCACCAAGTCGAACATGAAGGTGAACGACGAAGTCATTCGTCAGCAGGCACACAAGGCCGCCAAGGCCAAAGAAGCGGCGCAAGCCATCGCCGAGAAGCTCGGCGGGTTGTCCCTCAAGCTGGGCGCCAAGGCTGGCGAAAGCGGAAAGATTTTTGGTTCGGTCAACTCCATCCAATTGGCTGAAGCCATCCAAGGTGCGGGGTACGACATCGAACGCAAGCAGATTTCGCTCGCGGAAGACACCATCAAGGAACTTGGCGCGTACGAAGCGACCGTGAAGCTCCACAAAGAAGTGGTTGTGACCGTCAACTTCGAAGTCGTCGCTGAATAAGTCGACTTCGTTCCCAAACGAAGAAAAGCCCCGCATGTCGGGGCTTTTTCGTGCCCCAAATTGACGTGGACCCAACCTACCTTTGCCCCATGTCGGGCTTTCAGTTGACGAGCGATTTTGAACCCCGAGGGGACCAACCCGAAGCCATTCGGCAATTGGTGGAAGGGGTCAACGAAGGCAACGAGCACCAAGTGCTTTTGGGGGTGACCGGGTCGGGCAAGACGTTCACCATGGCCAACGTCATCGCCCAAACCCAGCGCCCCACGCTGGTGTTGAGCCACAACAAGACATTGGCCGCCCAGCTCTACAGCGAATTCAAGTCCTTCTTTCCCGACAACCTGGTCGAGTACTTCGTCAGCTACTACGACTACTACCAACCGGAAGCCTTCATCCCCGCCTCGAACACGTACATCGAGAAGGACTTGCAGATCAACGACGAGATCGAAAAGCTCAGGCTTTCCACCACGTCGGCGTTGCTGAGCGGGAGACGCGACGTCATCGTGGTGGCGAGCATCAGCTGCATCTACGGCATTGGCAACCCCGTGGAATTCCACAAAAACGTCATCGCCTTGGAACGGGGGAAACGCATGACGAGGAATGACCTCTTGCACCGCCTCGTCGGAAGCTTGTACAGCCGAGCCACATCCGACTTTCGTCGCGGACAATTCCGGGTGAAGGGAGACATGGTGGATGTCCACCTCGCCTACGCCGACCACGCAGTGCGGGTTGAGTTTTGGGACAACGAAATCGATCGAATCGCCACGATTGACCCCGAAAGTGGCACGGTCTTGCACAAACTCGACCAGTTCACCATCTACCCTGCCAACCTGTTCGTCAGCAGCAAGGAGACCACCAATGCGGCGGTGTGGGAAATTCAACAGGACCTTGAAAAGCAAAAGTCGTTTTTCAACGAGCAGGCGCGGTTTTTGGAATCCAAGAGGCTCGACGAGCGCACGCTGTACGACCTGGAGATGATCAAAGAACTCGGCTTTTGCTCCGGCATCGAGAACTACTCCAGGTACTTCGACCGCAGGAAGCCGGGGGAACGGCCGTTTTGCCTGCTTGACTACTTCGCCAAGGACTTCTTGTTGATGGTGGACGAAAGCCACGTCACCATTCCCCAAATCGGCGCCATGTTTGGCGGGGACCGCTCACGCAAGGTCAACTTGGTCGACCACGGATTCCGATTGCCGTCAGCCCTAGACAACCGGCCACTGACCTTTGAGGAATTCGAAGGCATCGTCAACCAGAGCATCTACGTCAGCGCCACCCCAGCAGACTTTGAGCTCGAACGCGCCGAAGGCGTCGTGGTGGAGCAGGTCATCCGGCCGACTGGGCTCTTGGACCCACCCATTGAGGTCCGGCCGTGCGAAAACCAAGTGGACGACCTCGTGGGAGAAATTCGGGCAACCATTGCCCAAGAGGAACGCATCTTGGTCACCACGCTCACCAAGCGAATGGCCGAAGAATTGACCAAATACCTCAACCGCCTGAGCATTCCCACCAGGTACATCCACTCGGACGTCAAAACGCTGG
>CAZKGY010000182.1:0-4135 GCA_964552305.1 uncultured Comamonadaceae bacterium | reverse complement strand
GATGATGGCCCAGTCGTCCACGGTGAGGTCGTTGAGGACCTTGTGGATGACGTCCGTCATGGCGTGGTATTCCCCTTGGGGGTCGCGGCCCGTAATCAGGCCAAAGTCGTTCATGAACTTCATCAGACGCGGGATGTTTTCCTGCGCCTTCAAGTCCCACACCGATGCGGTGTGGCAGCCTGACTGGTATGCCCCATCCACGATGGGGGAAATGGTCGTGGCGGCCATCATCTCCAATTCCTGGGACGTCATGAGGCCGGTGGTGTCTTGCGAGCCCACGATGTTCACCTCGGCGCGGACGTAGGACCCCGCGTGCAACACGTTGCCCGAGGTGCCCACCGCGTTCTTGTTGAAGATCTTCTCAACGGCCGTGAGGCCTTGGCCCTCGTGGCTGATTTCCTTGGACGTGGCAAACACCGGCGGCACGTCAATGCCGAGGGTTTTGGCGGCAAACGTCTGAAGCTTTTTGCCAAACACGATGGCATACGAGCCTCCAGCGCGCATGAATTCCATTTTCTGGGGCGTCAACGAAGCACTGATGTCAATCAGTTCTTTGTCGCCTTGGCAAAGCTTCTTGGTTTTCGTGTTGATCGTGAACACGGTGCCCGTCTCCACGGAGTAGACTTGCTCGAGCACGGGTTCGCCATCCTCGTCGAGGACCGTGTTGCCTTCGCTGTCCACCTTCTTGACCCAGTTTTTGAGGTCCACGCCAATGCCTCCCGTCACGCCCACCGTGGTGAGGAAAATGGGGGAGATGCCGTTGGTGCCTGCAACCACCGGTGCGATGTTGATGAACGGCACGTATTCACTGGCTTGCTTGCCAATCCAAAGGGCGACGTTGTTCACGCCGGACATGCGGGAGGAACCCACACCCATGGTGCCTTTTTCCGCCACGAGCATGACCCGCTTGTCGGGGTGTTGCTTTTGGAGGTCGAGGAGTTCCTGTTGACGCACCGTGTCGTGCTCAAACATGGATTGGCCGTGCAGTTCGCGGTCAGAACGCGAGTGTGCGTCGCTGCCCGGAGACAGCAAGTCGGTGGAGATGTCGCCCACCCCTGCGACGTACGTCACCACATCGATGGTTTCGTCCACGTCTGGGAGGTTGGTGAAGAATTCGGCCTTGGCGTAGCTCTCGATGATTGAAGTGGCCAGGGCGTGGCCTGCCTTGTGTGCCTTCGCCAAACGGTCCGTGTCGGCTTCGTACAAGAAGACCTGGGTCTTCAAGACCTCCGATGCTTCTCGGGCCACGTCTCCATCTTCGTCCAGCGCCAAGTCAATCAAGACCTCGACGGAAGGACCTCCCTTCATGTGGGCAAGCTGCTCGAAGGCGGACGTCCGATCAATGTCGGCCACCTCGACTTGCCCTAGGATGATGTCCTTCAAAAACGCAGCCTTCACGCCGGCGGCGCTGGTCGTTCCGGGCAGGACGTTGTAGACGAAGAAGTCCAACGACGCCTTGTACTCGGGGTGGTTGGCGTCCTTGATTTGGTCAATGATTTCCGCCAACAAGGACGCGTCATCAATGGGTTTGGGGTACAAGCCGTCGGCTTTGCGGTCTTCGATTTCTTGGAGGTACGTTTGGTACTGGCTCATCGTCATGTTTTGCAATAGCGAGATCTCGGCAGTGTTGGGCCGAACGCGAAAATACGCAAAGCGTGGGGTCTCGTGGACGGAGGGGTTGAACGCGGGGGCAAAATGGCGGAAATTGGGGCCATGAATCCCGCCGGCTCGGTTGAATGGCACCCCCACGGGCACCGGATGCAATTGCTCCCGCAAAAGGCGTTGTGGTGGCCTGAACGCCAAATCCTCATGGTCAGCGATTTGCATCTCGCCAAGGCGGAGCACTTTCGGTCCAAGGGCATTCAAATTCCTGCCACCGTGGACTTCCAAACGCTGGCCAACCTGACCCGTCTGTTGGACGAGTTCAAGCCCCAATCGCTGTTGCTCCTGGGCGATTTGTTCCACAGCGTCCCCAACAAGGCGTGGGACGAGTTCGCGCGCTGGCTCAAGGAAGAGCGCGCTGCGGGGTTGCCCCAAGCCGTCCTCGTGAAAGGCAACCACGACCGATCGGAGGACGCCCGGTACGAGGCCATGGGCCTCGAGGTGGTTTCGCAGTGGTTCTGGGACGACGTGGTGTGCACCCATGCACCGGAAGACGAGGTGCCCAAGGGGCGGATCGTGCACGTTTGTGGGCACCTGCATCCTGCGGCCAAAATGAGGGGCAAGGGGCGCCAAAGCCTGCGCTTGCCGTGCTTCCACCAGTCGTCAACTGGATGCGATGCAGGAACGCGCTTGGTGTTGCCGGCCTTTGGCGCCTTCACGGGCATGCATGCCATGGAGCCTCGCGTGGGGGCCCAGGTCTATCCCATCGCCGAATCGTCGGTGCTGGGACCCTTCAAATCTTGAAGAAGCCTTCAGTCGTTGACCGAGAGGGTCACGATGCCTGTCAGCGCAGCCTCGCCGGGCGCGCCCTCCAGCACGATGGAATTGATGCGCATCGTGTGGCTCCCTGTGTCCCCTTCCAGTTGGAGGTTGGCGCTCACCACGGTCCAAGGAACGATGGCGCTTGGGGCATCCACCTGCTGCGCTTGAAGCAGCGTGTCTTGGGCGTCGATGACCACCGACGTGAATGACCCGTTGAATTCGGTGGTCAGGGTCAAGGACAAATCGCGGGGATCCGCACGGTCTTCCAGCTCCTGCTCGTCGCGCACGTCGGTGACGATGTGGTACCGCCACAAGCCGTCTTCCAGCAATTCTGCCTCGGCCAGGCGGAGTCCCGTTTCGCGTCCATTCAATTCAAGGTTGCCGCACTCGCAGTCGTAGGCGTAGCCGATGAAGGGGTCGTACTTGGTGCATCCAACCGCCAGCGCGCTGAGGATGACCAAACAAGGGAGCAAACGAAGAGGACGTGTCATGCGTCAAAGATAGCGTGCGCAAGTGGCTCCGAGCGCCTCAACGACGCGTACCATCCACAAGGGACCATGGATAGAGCAGGTAGCGTTGGGCCAAGGCCAAAAATGCGGCGTGCTCCTCGTCCCATTGGGCTTCCAATTCGGCCAGCGGCGTGTTCGCTTCGAGTGCCAGCCTCACTTGGTCGGTGCCGGCGAGCTTGTCGAAAAAGGAAGGGCTCGTGATGAAACCATCCAAGGAGCCGTCGTGGAGGTTCCGCCATTGTTCGGCCCACGTCCACAGGGGTTGCAAGTCGAAGCCGGGCAACGCCGCGTTGCCTTGTGCCATGGACTCGGATCTCCATGCTTGGGCGAGGCCATTCATGGATTGGCCGAGGCACGCGACGTTTTCGTGCTTGGGGTGTGGGGCGGCGCCGGCCACGGACACAGGGGTGAAGGCGTACGATCCCATCCAAGCGTCAGGGTGCCCAAGGATCTGGAAGGGCGTGTCCGTCCCTCGGCCCACGCTGATCGCCGTGGGTTCGAACAGGCAGAGGCTGGGGTAGAGGTCGATCGATGTTTGGTTGGGCAGGTTGGGGCTCGGACGAACGTCCAAGGCGTAGGGCGTGTCGTGGTCCCAACGCAAGCAGGGGATCACCTGAAGGGAGAGCTTCTCCGAGGATTCAAACCAGCCCTCTTCTTTGGCCATCAACGCCAATTCCCCCAACGTCATGCCATGCACCATGGGCGTGGGAATCCAGCCCACAAACGATTTGAAGGCGGGGTCAAGCATCGGTCCCTGAATGTGGTGACCATGGGGGTTGGGCCGATCCAGCACGACCATGTCGACGCCTTGCTCGGCGCAGGCTTCCATGCACAGAACCATGGAGCTGACGTACGTGTAGAACCGCGCCCCCACGTCCTGGATGTCAAAGACCAAGGCATCGACGTCCAATTGCTCGGGTTGGGGCTTTTTGTGGGCGCCGTGAAGGGAGTACACCGGCAGTCCGGTCGGGCCATCGACGCCGTCTTGGATGTGGGCGCCGTTGGCGGCTTCCCCACGAAATCCGTGTTCAGGGGCAAAGACGTGCGCCACGTCGATGCCGAGTCGAAGCAGGGAATCCACCAGATGCACGGTTCCCTGAGGGGTGTCAAAGACCGCGGTGTGGTTGCCCACGACGGCCACCGTTTTGCCGCGCAGCACGTCGACGTACGCGTCGGGGCGGTCGTGGCCGAGCGCGACGGGA
>CAZKGY010000181.1:0-4158 GCA_964552305.1 uncultured Comamonadaceae bacterium | reverse complement strand
AACCGTTCCACCCGCCAATCGGGGTGGATGCGAACGACGCCACCGAAGGACGATGCCACATGGTCCATCCACCCACCCGAAGCCCCGAAATGCGTCACTTCTACCTGGTACGCCAATTGGGCGAGCGCCATGGGCTCAAGGACAACACCCGCAACACGTGCCAACCCATGGATCCATGCCACGACCATGGCTGTCGAACTGCTACACCCCGCCTGCAGGGGCAACGACACCGAACATAGCACGTCGCCACCACACGACACGTCCCATCCACGAGCCATGGCTTCGTGCAACGCAGCCCTCAAAAAATCCTCGGCGCGGGGATCGCTGACGTCATGCCGTGTCGCGGCTTCGTTTGCATGGCAGGCCCACTCGAATTCCAATTGCGGCGTACGGACACGCCAAAGCCCGTCTGTTCGTGGCTGAAAGACCATCCGACAGGCCAAAGGGATGGCCGCCGCAATGACAGGCATGCCTAGGTAATCCTGGTGTTCTCCGAACAAACAAACCCGGCCCGGGGCCAACGACACAAACGGAAGGAACCCCATTCAAGCGCGGGATCGATGAACCCCAAAGACTGCAACCCCTGCCGCCACCGAGAGAACCCCCAGACCTGATCCGAAGGCGACTTTCCCGTAAAGCAAGCACCCCGTCGCCATCAGCGCAGCATACACGGCCACGCAGCCCAAGAAGGCCTGCAACAACCCTGAAGCCAACGAGGCATCCCCGGCTTGGGATTGGGGCCAGCCCGGGCCGGAGACGCCGGTTTGGGCCACAAATTTGGCCAGGACAGCGTCGTTTTCCGGAGGAAACACCCACGCCGACCCCAGCCATCCCAGGGTCGTGATGACCGTTCCCCACACGAGCTTTTGCCAAGCGAGCAACGAAGGCATCCATCCCAAGGGCTCGGCAGCCAAGGCGTCATGCACCCACGTGAAATAAGCGGCCACCAGCAAAGAAATGACCATGGCGGCGATTTCCGTCATGGCAGAAATGCGCCACCAGAACCACCGAAGCAAGAAGAGCCCGCCAGTGCCTGCACCGAGCAGAAGCAGCAAATTGAAGGCCTGGCCTGCATCCGTCAGCACCAAGCCCAACCCGGCACCGAGCAAGAGGGACACCCCCGTGGCCACCTGTCCGGCCACCACGCGCTCGCGTTCGCTTGCCTCGGGCTTCACAAACCGGGCATACACGTCGTGCACGAGGTAACTCGCACCGAGGTTCAGCTGGGTGCTCATGGTGCTCATGAACGCGGCGAGCAAGGAGGCCGTCACCAGCCCGAGCAGTCCAGAGGGCAACAACGACAGCATGGCTGGGTACGCCAGGTCGTGACCCACTTTGTCCTCCGCCACGTGAGGAAACGCCTCCCTGAGGGCATCCAAATCGGGAAACACCACCAACGAAGCCAACGCCACCAAAATCCAAGGCCAAGGGCGCAAGGCGTAATGCGCAACGTTGAACAACAACGTGGCCCCCACGGCGTGCCCCTCATCCCTGGCTGAGAACATGCGCTGGGCAATGTAGCCCCCACCTCCCGGCTCGGCCCCAGGATAGTAACTCGACCACCATTGCACCGCGAGCGGAATCAACAGCATGGGGATCCAAGCATCGGGGTCGGACATGTCCGGCAACAGGTCGAGCTGTGGAACCACCGCGGGATGGGACAAGAGTCCATCAAGGCCACCGATTGCAGGCAAGTTGAGGATCCAACAAGCCGCCCAAACCGACCCCAGCATCGCCAACACAAACTGCACGAAATCCGTCAAAATCACAGCACGAAGACCTCCCAACACACTGTATATCAGCGTGATGCTGCACGTCACCAGAAGGGTCAACCAACCAGGCCACCCCAGCAAAATTCCGCCTAACTTGATGGCAGCCAAACTCACCGTAGCCATCACGAGCACGTTGAACACCAACCCCAAGTACAGCGCCCTGAAGCCGCGCAAAAACGCCGCCGTGCGTCCGCCGTAGCGCAATTCGTAAAAGCTGATGTCTGTCAGCACGCCAGAGCGTCGCCACAACCGTGCATACACGAACACCGTCACCATCCCCGTCAACAAAAACGCCCACCACGCCCAGTTGCCCGCCACCCCTTGCTGGCGCACGAGGTCGGTGACCAGGTTGGGGGTGTCTGTGCTGAAGGTCGTGGCAACCATGCTGATGCCAAGAAGCCACCAAGGCATGTCACGTCCTGCGAGAAAATACCCCGTAGAATCTCCTTTCGATTGACGGCTTGCCCACAATCCCACGCCCAACGCCAAGGCGAAATACACCACAATGAGGGCCCAATCCAACGTTGACAACTGCATGGAAACAAGGATACGTCAAGCCCTGCGCCCGGCCTTGGTTCAACCGCAAGGAGTTCCGAACAATTCCAGGAAGGCCAAGAGGTCTGACACCACCACGTTGCCGTCTCCATTGAGATCCGAAACGCAAGATTGTGGACACCCAAAGTCGGTCAACAGCACCAACATGTCGGCCACCGACACTTGCCCGTCCGCGTTGAAATCGCCTGGGCATCCGAACTCTGGAATGTCGTCTACGTCGTAGTAGTCCCCGATTTCTGGGTAATTGGGACACACCTGCCTGCTGGTGAATGACATCACCGCCGCCCGGGTCAGATCGTAATACCCGCTGTCGTACATGTGGGGCACGTGACCGGCCCCCACGAAGGTGACGAGGTTGTGGTCAAGCCCCACTTCGGCCGCGCGGATGTGCACCGGCCAACTGCCGTCCACCACCGCCACGTTGATTCCCAAAATGGCGATATCCCCCGTTCCGTAGGGCACCGTACCGTCTTCGGTGCCGTGGGTGCTCACGATGGGCACGTCCCCTGGAGCCATCCAACCGGCGTCCCCCATGGCGCCTGAGATGTTGATCAACGACAGGACGTCGGAGGGATAGCCTGCATTGCCACTCAATCCTTCCAACCCCCCGCCCAAACCAGGCTGGGACAGGTCGATGATTTCAGGAACCTCCGACAAGTCGTCGATGTACGCCGCATGCAACGCGATGAATGCACCCGCAGACGAACCTCCCAGCACGATTCGGTTTGGATCGATGCCATAAGGATTGCCTTCCTCGGCATGGCCCTTGCGGAAAAAGCGAACCGCCGCCTTGGCGTCGTGTACGCCCCGCAACACGGCCTCTTGCAACGAGGTTTCCAAATCGAACAGGTTGTCCACGCCCAACCGGTAACTGATCGACGCCGCGACGTACCCCATCCGAGCCAAATCCTCGCACAGGGGAACCACGTCCACGCCGTCGTTGCTTCCAGCCAGAAAAAATCCCCCATGCGCCACCACCACCACCGGTCGGTCGGTCACGTCGTCGTTCGAGGGTTGATACACGTCCATGTCCAGCACGACGTTCGCCCCCGAGGATGCTACGTTGGAACCATACACCACCCCGGATTCCACTTGAATCTCGTCGAAGATTCGGTACCGGTATCGGGCCCCGTCGCATTGGGCTGACATGGAGGCGACCCACGCACACGCCACCAAAAGGCACGCCCAACTACGCATCGTTGGACAGATTCAGCGAATGGAACCATGCATCCAGCTCGTGGCGCAACCCAACCACGTCCTCCACGATGAAGTAGTCGGTTTGAATGACGTCCGTTCGAAACGGCGTATCCATCACGGACTTCAAGTCGAAGGGCATCAAGCGATCCTGCAAACCCCATGCGTGCTGGGTTTCTCCAAAACTCGACATGATTCCTGCCCCAAAAAGCTCAGGACTGCCGTTGGCTCCTCGAACAAAACCGAATTCCACGAAGTACCAATACAAGCGCTGAAGCCCCAAGACCACCTTGTCCATTCCGGCCTGAACCAGGGCCACCCCCACTTCGCCGAAACGATGCATGAACGCCGCAAAATCCTGGTTCATCAAAGGGGGAATGTGGCCAAACGTGTCGTGAAACATGTCCGGCTCCTCGATGTAATCCAGCTGGTCAGGGCGACGCACCCAAGTGGACGTACAGAAGCGCTTGGCCGCAAGCAGGCGGAAAAAATCTTGGACGTCGATGAGGCCAGGCACGATGGTCAACGACCACCCCGTGGCCTCTTGAAGCTGCGTCTCCATGGCCGATACCTTGGGGACTGTGTCGCACGTCAGTGAGCCCGTCATGGCATCCAGCCCGCCCAGGTACAAAGGAGA
>CAZKGY010000180.1:0-4171 GCA_964552305.1 uncultured Comamonadaceae bacterium | reverse complement strand
GCCCACGAGGAGCACGATGAGTGGCATGAACATGGCTTCCACCTTGACCAAGTCGAGGGCGCGCACCTTGTACGCATCGCTTTCTCGCTCAAAGTGCTGGGCAGCAGGGGCTTCACGGTGAAAGCTTTGCAGCACGCGGATGCCGGCCATGTGTTGTTGAACGAAGCTGGAGATGTTGCTTTGGGCCTGTTGCTTGGCGTCGCTGCGCTTGTGGATGTTGGAGGAAATGAAGTAGATCCCGGCAGACATCAACGGCAAGGGGAGCAGGGCGAACAAGGTCAAGGTTGCGTCGATGTACCACATGACCCCGACGACCATCGCCACAAGCACCACCAAATTCAGGGAGTACATGATGGCCGGGCCAAGGTACATCCTCACGTTGCCCACGTCTTCGGAGATTCGGTTCATCAAATCACCCGTATCGTTTTGCTTGTAAAAGCCTGCATCGAGCAGTTGGTAGTGGTCAAACACCGTGGCCTTCAAGTCGAACTCGACGTGGCGGCTCATGACAATGATGGTTTGGCGCGTCAAAAAAGAAAACACCCCCTTGATCAAGTAGGCCAGCATGAACAACCCAGCTTGCATCAATCCGATCCAAACCACCCAATCCATCACGTCGTCGCGGGTGGAGGGTGCGGCCAACGTTCCGACTCCCGTCGCCTTGCTCAACCGCATCAGGTTGGTGGGGAAAGGGAAAGGCGTGGTGGCTTGGATGGCCTCCATGCTTTGGCCTTCATCCAAAGGGACCAAATAGCTGTCGTATGCTTCTTTCAATGCATTGACGCCCTCACCAATCATTGACGGCGCCCACACCGCAAAGACGTTCGTCATCGCGATGAACACGATGCCCAGCAGCAACCGACCCTTATGACGCCAGATGAATGGGTTGAGGTGCTTGAGCGCTTTCATGCGGGGACTCGGTCAGAATTTGAAATTCCAGGAAACCGAGGGCAAGATGGGGAAAAGACTGACTTGCTTGGCCTGGATGTTCAACGAGCCGCTGAAAATGTCGCCTTCGTTGTCGAAGAACAGGAAGTAGGGGTTTGCGCGGTTGTAGACGTTGTACACGCTGAACACCCAGCGGCGTTCGAAGTCAGGCTTGATCTCGTTCTTCTTGGGGAACAGGGTGGCGCTCAAATCCACCCTGTGGTATGGCACCATGCGGTACCCGTTGCGCGACCCGAACACGTCGGTCACGGCTCCTTCCAGGATGTACCGTTGCACGGGGAGCGTCAAGGTGTTGCCCGTGGCGTAGACGAACGCCGCCGAGAAGTTCCAACGCTTGCTCGGGGTCCAGTCGGCCACGACGCTGAGGTCGTGACGTCGGTCAAATTTGGCGGGGAAGGGGTTGCCTTCGTTCAGCTCTTCGAACACCCGATCCGTTTTGCTCCAGGTATAGCCCACCCAGCCGTTTAGCTCGCCAAACTTCCGCTTCAAAAACAACTCCACGCCATAGGAGGTTCCTTCGCCGAACACCAGGTTGTTGTCGGGGTTGGTGCCGATGTTTTCTTCGGGCCGCGTGTTCTCCGCGTATTCCACGAGGTTGTCGAGGTCTTTGTGGTACACCTCCACGGAGCATTCCCACTCCCGTTGCTTGCCGAGGTCGAAGAAGTACCCCGCGTTCCACTGCCTTCCTCGTTGGGGTTGGACCAAATCGGAACTGGGCAACCAAATGTCTGTGGGTGTCGTGCTGGATGACAGCGATGCCAGGTGCACGTATTGGTAGTTGATGGAGTAACCGGCCTTGACGCTGCTGCGGCTGCCCACGTTGAGTCTCGCGCTCAGGCGCGGCTCCCATCCTCCGTAGCGTTTGACGAGTTCCCCACGTCCATAGCGGATGGTGTCTCCAGGCGCCAACAGGCTTTCCCCTGGAACGATTCTTGTAAATGGTCCCACGTGCCGAAAGTCGCTGCCTCGGATGCCGGCGTTGATTCGAAGGGCGTCGCTGACGTCAAACTGGTCTTCCAGGTATAAGGACGACTCGTGGCTGAAGGCCACGGCGGCATCCCCGAAGTCGAACTCTTCGTCGCCTTGTCGGAAGAAGAACGAGGTGGGCACGAACTCGTGGAACACGTAATCCACGCCGCCTCGAATTTCGTGGCGCAGGTTGGGGTACCAGCTCAATTGCGCCTTCCCACTCCAGTCTTTCACGCCGGAATCGAAGCCAAACTCGAACTCGTCTTGGCCCGACTGAAAAGAAAATTCGTAGTTGCTGTATGTGCCGTTCACGTTGAGGAACAACTTGTCGGTAAGAAGGTGGTTCCAACGTCCGGACACCATGGCGTTGCCCCAGGGAATGGACGCGTTGAACCCGGCGTCCGCGCTCGCAAAGCTGAAGACGTCGCGCCCGAAGTACCCCGACAAGAACACCTCGTCCTTCTCGCTGAAGCGGTGGTTGAACTTGGCGTTGAGGTCGTAGAAGTAGTACCCCGATCCCGCGGCTTGGGTGTTTTGGATGAACGGCTTGGTGAGCACGTCGATGTATGTCCGTCTAGCTGAGAGGATGAAGCTGGAAACGCCCCGCTTGATGGGACCTTCGAGGGTCAGGCGCGAGCTGATGAGTCCGATGCCACCAGAGCCTTTGAACTCGTTGCGGTTGCCTTCGCGGAGTCCCAAATCCAACACGCTGGACACCCGTCCCCCAAACCGGGCAGGCATGCTCCCTTTGTACACTTCCACGTTGCTGATGGCGTCTGCGTTGAACACGCTGAAAAACCCAAACAAGTGAGAGGCGTTGTAAATCGCCGCGTTGTCCAGGAGCAACAGGTTTTGGTCGGGCCCTCCGCCACGGACGTAGAAGCCGCTGTTGCCTTCGCCTGCGGATTGAATGCCAGGGAGGAGTTGGATCGCCTTGAGCACGTCCACTTCGCCCATCAAGGCAGGCAAGCGTTGAATCGTGGCGATGGCCACTTCGGCCTTGCCGAGGTCGGTGCTTTGGGTGTTCTGCCCGGCAGTGCCAACCACTTCTGCCGCATCCACGGCAATGGCTTGCGGGGCCAAGGCCACATTCCAGTCTTCGTCTTGGTTGCCAGCGAAGGTCTTGGTGGCGGTCTCGTAGCCGATGAATGAACAAGAGAGCGTGGCGCTCCCAGCCGGAAGGGTCATGCTGAAGAACCCGTAGGCATTGGTGGCCATGCCTTTGCCTTCTTTCACGTTGACCACGTTGGCGCCCAGGATGTACTCTCCGGTGGTGGCGTCGGTCACGCGTCCACTGACCGTGAACGATTGGGCCAGCCCGGTGGCAACCACAGCCATGCTTGCAGCGAGAGCCACCAAGCAATGAGGAAAAGTCGAGAAGGATTGTGGACGTGTGTGCATGGCGGAAAAGTGGAGGCAAAGGTACCCCGCGTACCTTGCCCTCTGTGACAAAGAATTCGAATTTTCCGGCATTTGTTCATGGTCCATTCGGCGCATGCTGGGCCTTGATGCTGGCTTGCCTCGGAGGGTGTGCGACGGGGGAGTCGTACGACAAGTCCACCGTGTTCCGGTACAACGAATCGGCCGCGATCACGAGCTTGGATCCTGCCGCGGCCCGCAGCCTTGAGCACATGTGGGTGGTCGATCAGCTGTACGATGGCTTGGTGGAGTTGGATGGCGAGCTGAACATCCAGCCATGCCTGGCCGAGTCGTGGGTTGTGGACGAGGCAGGGTTGACATACACCTTTCGTTTGCGCGAGGGCGTGCAATTCTCGACGGGCAACCCGTTGACCGCCACCGACGTGGTTCAGTCGTTGGAACGGTTGCGAAGTGGCGAGGTCGCTTCCTCGGGTGGGTGGATCCTCGAGCAGGTCGCGCCCGGCGGGATCGTGGCGTTGAACGACCACGAAGTTCAAATCACGTTGAATCGTCCATACCCGCCCTTCCTCGGGCTCTTGACCACGGCTTATGGAAGCATCATCGACGCCAAGCATCGGGAGTCTTTGAGGGATACGCCTGCAGGTTCCGGCCCTTTTGTGTTGGCATGGTGGTTGCCGGACGCGGGGCTCGTCCTGCACAAAAACCCGGGCTACTGGGAACGCGACGAAGAGGGGCGTGCGCTCCCGTATTTGGAGGCAGTGCATGTCGACGTGGTGACGGACATGGGTGCAGAATACCTGGGACTTGCCCAGGGTCGATACGATTTCATGAGCGGGTTGCACCCCGCGTACATGGAGACCTTGCTGGACCAGGA
>CAZKGY010000179.1:0-4172 GCA_964552305.1 uncultured Comamonadaceae bacterium | reverse complement strand
AACGTGACTGTGGATTGGGCCAATGTCGCAGACGTCAACAAGGTCGCGACACCCCAGGCAATGCTGTGCTTCATGATTTCAAGGTACCGCATCCAAACGACAATTGTCTCATCTCCCTTGCCCGCTTGGGTTTCATGACAAATCTTTGAACCCCATGAAAGCTTCCACAACCCTGTTTCTTTGCCTAAGCACGTTTGCCTTGACACTTGTCTCTTGGGGTCAACCAGACACGCGGGGCTACATCGTCCACGTGGGCGATGAGGTTCCTGACTTTGTCCTCACCGACCTCCAGGGAACCACGCATTCCAAGGCGTCGCTCTTGGGCACCACGTACATCCTTCAATTCACCGCATCCTGGTGCGGGGTGTGCCGCGCCGAAATGCCACACCTCGAAACCGAGGTTTGGCAGGCTTTCCAAGACCGGAAATTCTTGTTGATCGGCGTCGACTTGGACGAACCGAAAGACAAGGTTCGAGACTTTGCGGACCAAATGGGCGTCACTTACCCCATGTGCCCTGACCCGGAAGGGAGCGTTTTCTACTCCATTGCCGCCCCCAAAGCAGGGGTCACACGCAACGTGGTGGTGGATGCCTCGGGCCGCATCGCCATGCTGACCCGCTTGTTTGACGAAGAAGAATTCCAACGCATGGTCGCGATGGTTGACTCGTTGACCGCTTTCAAATAAGCCCATCCAAGGACCCCGAACTTGTGGCCATGAAACCCAACGCATCTCGGACATTCTTCCTCGGAGTACTCGCGTTCTTGACGGCATGTTCGACGAGCACCCAAGAAGCGCCTTCCCTGGGCTCCTACAGGATCTCGCTTTGGCAAGAAGCCGCCGTGAGGTTCACGCCAGACATCCCCAACGATGCCATCCGACTGCCCGACGGGACGTACCGACTCGACGCTGGCAGGATCTTGATGAAACCCGTCGTCATCCCAGCCAGACCTAGGCGATGCGACGTGGCTCTTGACGTGACGGTCAAGTCGGCTGGCGACCCTTGGGACAAGAGTGGCGCTGTGTTCGCGATGGCCGGCCAGGCTGGACGGCTTTGGCTCAATCGCATGCTGGCTGGCGGAGACGCAGACACCACGCGGTTCGCGGGCATCGCACAAGAAGGACTCCGGGCGCCTGCGCTGGAATTGATGCGGTTCATCACGCCATTTGGCGTGGGACATTTCAGCCAAAACGAACGGGCACAAGCGTACCGCCCTGAGTCGGTGGCCGCCTGGGCAGACAGCGCCCACTGGCAAGCCGATTTGACATCGTTGCAGCCGTGGCTCCAAGGACCCGACACCCTCTGGGTTGGCGCGTTCATTGACACCTGGACGGCGGAAGGGTATTCGCTTTCCGCCACCTTGCACGTCGATGAGAGCCCCTTGGCCTGCGATTGGGCGCCTCAGCACACCGTCTCACCGCTCTTCAACACCACCAAGTTCGCGCATGACCAACGGCCATTCACCCAGCTCCCAGACTCTGCGCTGACCGTGTCTTTTGAGCTCAACGAGCCCAGCGACGTCGCTTTGAAGTTTTTGACGACGGGGCATGGTGGACATGCAGGTGGAGACGAATTCACTGAGCAACCTCATGTGCTGTTGCTCAATGGCGACACGATAGATGCATGGACGCCTTGGCGCAACGACTGCGGCGCCTTCAGAAGGTTCAACCCCACCAGCGGGTTTTGGCCCTCGACGTACGTCCATCGGGGCGACACCCTCGAAGAGCGAGTGGCCTCCTCTGACCTGAGCCGATCCAACTGGTGTCCGGGCGATCAGGTCAAACCGCGGCGCGTTCAACTTGGCCATCTCGAGGCAGGCCGCCACACCCTGACGGTCGCCGTCCCTGGAGCCCAGCGATGGGACGACGATGCATTCAATTTTTGGAACCTCGCCGGCTGGCTGGAAATCCAAGCCCGTTAAGGCGCGAGGGTGTATCGCAGTTGAATCAGCCCGGAATCGTAAGAAGCCGCCCCCACGGTTTGAAGCCGCACCGAAGGCCGACCATCCCGGAACAGAGGAATGCCTGCCCCAAGGAGTGTCGGAACCACGCTGAGCGTCCACTCGTCGATTTGGTCAGACAACGCCGAAATGAGCTGCCCTCCCCCGTCGCACCAAACAAGGCCGTCACCCGAGGTCTCAGGCGTGTTTGCCTCGAGCCAAGAAGGCAGGTTGTCCAAGCAACCAAAGGTCACGCCGTCCATGTCCGAGCGGTCGGAAGCCGCAGACGTCACCACGTAGATGGGCCACTTCCCCACATGGGGGTACTGCCCTCCACACAATTCCGTCACCACGTCAAACGTGCGCCTTCCAACCACATAGCCTTGGACGCGGTTGGCGAAGGCCATGTAACCGTAGTCCTCGTCTTCGCGCTGAACGCTGGCCAAAAAATCCAGCCCATCATTGGGCTCTGCAAGGTGTCCGTCCAAGCTCATGGCGGCGAACACTCCCACCCTTCGGCCTGCGATCATGGCCGCGCCCCGAGCTCGTTCAAGACGAATGCCCACTTGTCTGCCTGCTCATCGAGGACCTTGCCAATCGGCTTGCCTGCGCCATGGCCGGCATTGGTCTCCACCCTCAGCAGCACCGGACGGTCTCCCTGATGGGTGGCTTGCAGACGTGCGGCAAACTTGAAGCTGTGCGCAGGCACAACGCGGTCGTCGTGGTCTGCCGTGGTCACCATGGTGCTCGGGTAGGTCACGCCTTCACGCAGGTTGTGCAGTGGCGAATAACCCAGGAGGTTGTCAAAGTCCGCCTTCGAGCTGTCTGCGCAACCGTATTCAGGGATCCAACCCCACCCGATGGTGAACTTGTGGTAGCGAAGCATGTCCATCACTCCCACTGCAGGCAACGCCACCCGCGCAAAGTCGGGTCGTTGCGTCATGATGGCTCCCACCAGCAACCCGCCATTGCTTCCTCCGGCGATGGCCAACTTGTCATGCGACGTGTATCCCTGCGTCACGAGGTAATCTCCTGCGGCAAAGAAGTCGTCGAACACGTTTTGCTTCTGCAACAGCATGCCGGCTTTGTGCCAGGCCTCGCCGAATTCTCCTCCACCCCTCAGGTTGGGCATGGCGTACACCCCACCGCGCTCGAGGAACGCGATGTTGCTTGCGCTGAAGCTGGGCGTCAAGCTGATGTTGAACCCCCCGTAGGCATACAGCAAGGTTGGGTTGGTCCCATCCAAGGCCAAACCCTTTTTGTGCACCACAAACATGGGCACGCGGGTGCCGTCTTTCGACTCGTACCACTCTTGCTTCGCTACGAAGTCCTCTGGATTGAACGCCACTTCAGGCATGCTCCAAAGCTCAGATTCTCCCGAGGCGATGTCCATCTTGTAAATGGACGTGGGTTGCGTGAAGGAAGTGAAGGCGTAATAGAGTTCCTTGGCGTCCATCTTGCCACCAAATCCACCGACCGAGCCAACTTCACCGGGCAACGCCACCACGCGGGGATTGGATCCATCCAAGTCGAACCGCATGACCCTGTTGGAGGCGTTGTGCAGGTAAATGGCCCAAAGCTGCGCTCCCACCACGCTGACCGATTCCAGCAAATCGTCCGACTGAGGCAAGACGTCCTGCCACAAGGTTTGGTTCGAGGGGTCTGAAGGGTCTGCAGCCACCAACCGGTAGCGAGGGGCGTCGATGTCGGTGAGCACGTAAAGTTTGCCTTCCACGTGGTCGACAAGGGACGAGTGGTGCACGAATCCGTCCACGATGGGTGCCCAGTCGCCGTCAGGTTGCTCCAAAGATTTCACATGCAAGCTGTTGCCATCGGTGCCCGTGCTCGTGTTCAACACGACGTATTGGCCGTCCTCCGTGGCTCCTGCGAAATGGTACCGGTTGGGCTCGTCGTCGTTGCGGAACACCAGTTCGTCTTCCGATTGAGGCGTGCCTACGCGGTGGAAGTACACGCTATGGAACGTGTTTTCTGCGCTCAAGGCGGATCCTTCAGGAGCGGGGTATCGGCTGTAGTAAAACCCGTCACCCACCCAAGAGGCGCCCGAAAACTTCACCCATTCCAGCACTTCGCCGGTGGCTTCGCCGGTCTCGAGGTCGATGACGCGCATCTCTTGCCAGTCAGAGCCGGCGGCGTTTCGTACCTCAACCACGTAGCGACCATCTTTGGAGGCGCCAGACAGGCTGGCCGCCACCGTTCCGTCTTCGCTGAGGGTG
>CAZKGY010000178.1:0-4217 GCA_964552305.1 uncultured Comamonadaceae bacterium | reverse complement strand
GACCCCCAAGGGGAATACCACGCCATGACAGACGTCATCCACAAGGTCCTCAACGACCTCACCGTGGACGACTGGGCCATCATCATTGGGGGTGACTCGCACACGCGCATGTCCAAAGGCGTGGCGTTTGGTGCCGACTCTGGCACTGTGGCGCTGGCGTTGGCCACAGGTGAAGCATCGATGCCCATCCCTGAATCCGTCAAGGTGACATTCAAGGGCCAAATGCAAAAGCACATGGACTTCCGCGACGTCGTCCACGCCACCCAAGCCCAAATGCTCCAGCACTTCGGCGGCGAGAACGTCTTCCAAGGCCGCGTCATCGAGGTGCACATCGGCACCTTGCCTGCCGACCAGGCGTTCACCTTCACCGATTGGACGGCGGAAATGAAGGCCAAGGCCTCCATTTGCATCTCCGAGCCTGACACCTTGATCGAATCGTTGAACATCGCCAAAGGCCGCATCCAGATCATGATCGACAAGGGCATGGACAACGACAAAGGCGTGCTCCAAGGCCTCATCGACCAGGCCAACAAGCGCATTGCTGAGATTGAGTCCGGCGAAAAGCCACCCTTGACGCCAGACAGCAACGCCAAGTATTACGCGGAATTCGAAGTGGACCTCGACATCATCAACCAACCGATGATTGCCGACCCAGACGTTCACAACGAAGACGTCTCCAAGCGCTACACCCACGACACCATCCGTCCGCTGAGCTACTACGGGGGCGACAAGCACGTGGACCTCGGATTTGTCGGCTCTTGCATGGTGCACAAAGGCGACCTGAAGATTGTGGCACAAATGCTGCGCAACCTCGAAAAGCAACGGGGCGACGTCACGTTCCAGGCCCCATTGGTGGTCACCGCCCCCACCTACAACATCATCGACGAATTGAAGGCCGAAGGCGACTGGGACGTTCTCCAGAAATACTCCGGCTTCGAATTTGACGATGACGCCCCCAAGACCGCCGCTCGGACGGAGTACGAAAACATGATGTACCTCGAGCGCCCTGGCTGCAACCTCTGCATGGGCAACCAGGAAAAGGCGGAGAAGGGAGACACGGTGATGGCGACATCCACGCGTCTCTTCCAAGGCCGGGTCGTCAAAGACAGCGATCGCAAAAAAGGCGAATCGCTTCTTGCCTCGACCCCTGTCGTGGTCCTCTCGGCCATCCTCGGCCGGACGCCCAACCTCGACGAGTACCTCGGCGCCGTGGAAGGCATCCCTTTGACCAAGTTTGCTCCTCCATTGAAGAAGATGAGCTCCAACTCCGGTCCAGGCCACCTGCTCTCGTACTAACCCGCGTACAGAGCAACGTACCTTCGCCCCATGGGTTCGCAGTGGACGTTGTGGCGTGAAATGGTGTTGGTGGCGTTGAGGTCCATCAAGGGCCAAGCCCTGCGAACGACCTTGACTGTGGCAATCATCGCCATTGGCATCATGGCACTCATTGCCATGGTTACCGCGACCGAATCGCTTCAGGCCAGCGTAAGAGAGGAGTTTTCCTCTTTGGGCACCCAGAACTTCACCGTCGACCAGAACCGATCGGGCGGCATGTTCAACGGGCGACGTGCGCTTGCCAGTGGGCCGATCACCTACCGGGAGGCCATGCGTTTTCAGCGGGAACGTCCTGCTGATTTTGAGGTGACCGTGTCGGTGTTTGGTTCGAGCACGGTGACCGCAGGACGCAACAGCCGACGCACCAACCCCAACGTGAGCCTTCAGGGCGTCGATGACCAGTTTCTGGACGTGAGTGGCTTGTCCCTGGCCGATGGGCGCAACATGACCCTTGGCGAGGTGGAGTTGGGCACCCCGGTCGCCATCGTGGGCCAAAGCGTCGTTGACAAGCTGTTTGAATCGTGGGAGTCGCCCGTCGGCCAACAGATCCTTGTCGGGACGCAGAAATACACCATCGCCGGCGTGCTCGCCTCGAGGGGTACGTCGTTTGGCATGTCCCAAGACAACCAACTCTTGGTGCCCATTCCTTGCGTGCGTCGGCAGTTTTCGGACCAAGGAAGGAGCTACCGCATGACATGCACTGTGAACGAAGCGGAAGGCTTGGACCGTGCGGTGGATTTGGCCACCGGCTTGATGCGCCAAATCCGCCAAGACGCCCCAGGCAAACCCAATTCGTTCCGCATTCGTCAAAGCAACCGCCTGGTGGAAACGCTCATGGAAGCCACCCAGGGCATCACCATCGCTGCCGCATTCATCGGACTCATCACGCTCCTCGGCGCAGGCATTGGGCTGATGAACATTATGCTTGTGAGCGTGTCCGAACGAACCCGGGAAATTGGCACCCGGAAAAGCCTCGGCGCGTCAAGCCAGGCAATTCGAACGCAGTTCCTCGTCGAGGTGATGGTCATCGGACAACTGGGCGGCGGCGTGGGCATCGTCCTGGGGCTGCTCGTGGGGAACCTCATCGCGGGGTACTTTGACACGGCGTTCCTCATCCCATGGGGATGGGTCATAACGGGCGTCTTGCTGTGCCTCGGAACAAGCCTGGCCTCGGGATACTATCCAGCACGCATGGCCGCCAACCTCGACCCCATCGTTGCCCTCGGCCGTGAGTGACGTTCGCTGCCTGCCCATGCGCGACGAACACGTGCCAGCCGCCCTGGCGATGTGCCGATCCAGCATCCTGCACCAACCGAACAGCCCTTACAACGACGCACAACGCGAGGCCTGGGCTTCGTTCGAGCCGGAGGACTGGGCCAGGCGGCTCCGCAACCAACGGTCGTGGGGAGCATGGCACGGCGACCGCTTGGTGGGTGTCGCCAGCGTGGAAGACCAAGGCCCCAAGATGGTTTGGCTTGACCTCTTGTACGTCTGTCCTTCGTGGCAGCGGCAAGGCGTAGGAACCGCGATGCTCGATGCGCTCGAAAGGCCCTTCGCCTCAGGCACCGCCGTCCAACTCGACGCAAGCTTGTCCCTCGTCCCGATGCTGACCCGGCGTGGATACTGCGTGCTGGAACAACGCAACCCATGCATCCGAGGCCAAAACCTGGCCTGCGCCCGGATGGAGAAGGTTCTGCCTTGATGTGGGGGAACGGATGGAATTTGCGACCTTTGCCGGCGCATGTCGAAGATTCTCTACACCCTTACGGACGAAGCGCCAGCGTTGGCGACTTACAGTTTTCTTCCCCTTGTTCAAGCGTTTGCCCAAAAGGCAGGCGTCTCCGTGGAAACGCGTGACATTTCGCTCAGCGGACGCCTCTTGGCCGCCATGGCCGACAGGTTGCCCCAAGACCAAGCGGCGCACGACGCCTTGTCGGAATTGGGAGGGCTTGCGAAAACGCCTGAAGCGAACATCGTCAAACTCCCCAACATCAGCGCTTCCATCCCTCAATTGAAGGCTGCCATTGTTGAATTGCAAGGCCTTGGCTTCGACTTGCCTGACTACCCTGACGACCCTTCCTCTGACGAGGAATCCGACATCAAAGCCCGCTACGACAAGGTGAAGGGGTCCGCCGTGAATCCCGTGCTTCGGGAAGGTAACAGCGACCGTCGCGCGCCCAAGGCCGTGAAGCTGTACGCCCAGAAGCACCCGCATCGCATGGGAGCTTGGTCCCCGGACAGCCTGGCACGCGTGGCCAGCATGCCCGAGGGAGACTTCTACGGCTCGGAGCAAAGCGTGACGCTGTACGAAGCCACCACCGTCGACATCGTGCATGTCGGGGAGGATGGCGCGAAGACCGTCCTCAAGTCAGGACTTGCCCTTCAAGCCGGCGAGGTGGTGGACTGTGCCGCGCTTTCCATGGCCCAACTCGAAGCATTCCTTGCCACGGAAATTGACGCCATCAAGGCCTCCGGTGCCCTGTTCTCGCTTCACATGAAGGCCACCATGATGAAGGTGTCCGACCCCATCTTGTTCGGGGCGGCGGTGCGAGCCTTCTTCAAGCCAGTAATTGACAAGCATGGAGCCGCGCTTGAAGCGGCTGGCGTGGACTTCAACAACGGGTTCGGCGACCTCGTGGCCAAGTTGCCTGAGATGGACCCTGCGGATCGTTCGGCCATTGAAGCGACCGTTGCGGAGACGATGGCCATGCGCCCTGATTTGGCCATGGTCAACTCCGACAAGGGCATCACCAACCTTCACGTGCCCTCCGACGTCATCATTGACGCATCCATGCCTGCGATGATTCGCGAAGGGGGCAAAATGTGGAATACCCAAGGCCAAACCCAAGACGCAGTCGCCATCATCCCCGACCGCTCCTACG
>CAZKGY010000177.1:0-4229 GCA_964552305.1 uncultured Comamonadaceae bacterium | reverse complement strand
CATGACTCCGCCGATCGGACCCCCAAGGGCCCAACCGACGGCGCCGCCGATCCATTTGGCGTATCCCATCAGGCGCCCTGAAGTTGGGCGAAACCGTCTTGGATGAAGGCCGTCAATTCTTCGCCTTCAAGCAGTCCCTGGGAGAGGCGGGCGAGGTTGGCCGCCTGCTTGGCAAGGGCTGCCCGCTTGGCGTCGTCCGTTTCGCTCAGAAGGGATGAGGCAAGGGGGTGGTTGGCGTTCACGGTGACCTCGTAGCTGTCTGGCATGTCGCCAAACATTTGGAATCCTCCGCCGCCCACGGCCTGCTGCTCCTTCATGCGACGCATGAATTCAGATTGGGTGATGACCAACGGCGCAGAAGTGGGGGACATGGCGGCAAACTGAACCTTGTACGTGGATTCGCCTGGGAAGGCACCCTCCCAAATGGGCTTCAAGGTTTCCTCTTGCTTCTCGTCAAGTGCTGAGCTGAGCTCCTCGTCCTTTTCGATGAGCTTGTCGGCGATGTCCGCGTCCACGCGCTTGAATTGAACGTCAGTGTGCGTCTGCTCGAGCTTGCCCACGACGTGGGCCGCGAGCGGACCGTCCATCACGAGCACGGTGTATCCGCGGTCCGTGGCCTCCTTGACGTAGCTGTGTTGAGCCTCCGCGTGAGGGGTGTAGGGAAGGATGACCTTGCCGTGCTTGTCTTTTTGGGTTTCTCCGACAAGTGCCATCAATTCCTCATGCGTGTGGCATTTGCCCGCGGTGTCCTTGTAGAGGAAGAACTTCTGGGCGCGCTCGGCGAACTTTTCGTCCGTCAACATGCCGTATTCCACGAAGACGCGCAGGTCGTCCCACTGCGCCTCGAACGCCTCGCGGTCCTTCTTGAACATCTGCGCGAGCTTGTCGCTCACCTTCTTGCTGATGTGACCAGAGATTTTTTTGACGTTGGCATCCTCTTGGAGGTAGGAGCGGCTCACGTTCAAGGGGATGTCTGGCGAATCGATCACGCCGTGCAGCAACGTCAAGAAGTCGGGAACGATGTTCTCCACGTTGTCCGTGATGAAGACCTGGTTGGAGTAGAGGTGGATGCGGTTTTTCTGCAAGTCCATCTGCTTCTTCAACTTGGGGAAGTAAAGGATACCCGTGAGGTTGAAAGGGAAGTCCACGTTGAGGTGGATGTGGAACAGCGGATCCTCAAAATTCATGGGGTAGAGGTCCCGGTAGAACTCCTTGTAATCTTCGTCGCTGAGGTCTGCTGGCTTCTTGGTCCACGCGGGCTCCGTTTTGTTGACCACGAAGGGGACATCGATGCTGACTTTCTTCTCGTTGCCGTCGTCGTCTTTGGCGCCTTCAGGGTCGTCGATGTACTCGGACTTCGTGCCCTGGACGATTTCGACCGGCATGAACTTGCAGTACGTGTTCAGGATTTCGCGGATGCGTTCTTGGGCGAGGTACTCCTTGGCGTCCTCCGAGATGTGGAGCACGATGTCGGTTCCGGCCGCCTCTTTGTCAATGTCCTCAAGGGAGAAGTTGGGCGACCCGTCACAGCTCCACTTGACAGCCTGAGATCCTTCGCGCTGGCTGAGCGTGACGATGTCCACGCGGTCTGCGACCATGAAGGCCGAGTAGAACCCAAGGCCAAAGTGGCCAATGATCGCTTGCTTTGCGTCGGCGTCCTTGTACTTTTCAAGGAAGTCGGTTGCTCCAGAGAAGGCGATTTGGTTGATGTATTTGTCGATTTCCTCGGCTGTCATGCCAATGCCGGCGTCGCGGATGGTCATGGTGCCTGCCGCCTCGTCGAGGATGACTTCCACTTGGGGTGTGTCCGTGATTTCACCCACCTCGCCGAGCTGGGCGAGCATCTTGCGCTTTTGGGTGGCGTCCACTGCGTTGGAGACGAGCTCGCGCAAGAAAATTTCCTGATCGCTGTACAGGAATTGCTTGATGATGGGGAAGATGTTGTCCGTCGTGACGTTGATCGTGCCTTGCTGTGCCATGGCTTGTTTCGTGGTCTTGGGTTGAGTCAAATTGAAAAAAGACGCCCTTCGTGATGAAAGACGTCTTCCTCATGTCAATTCCCATGCCACATGGTCCTTGTCGCCTTTCGGCTGACAAAATGGTCAGCATCCACGCAGAGGGTGTGACAGGGTGTCAGGTCAGAAGTTGGGTGACAAGCCGTGCTTGTTGTGGTAGCCTTGAATGTGCTCAATCACCTCTTCAGGCGAGTCCGCCAATCGGAAGAGGTCGTCGTCGTTGTCTCCGATGGTCTTGTATTTGTCCAACATCGTTTGCTTGAACCAATCGAGCAGCCCTCCCCAAAAGGTGCTGTCGTACAACACGATGGGTTGCTTGGTGATTTTGTTGGTTTGCATGAGTGTCAGGGCTTCAAACAACTCGTCCATCGTGCCGAAGCCACCTGGCATGACCACAAAGGCTTGGCTGTACTTCACAAACATCACCTTCCGAACGAAGAAATAGTCGAAGTTGAGGCAGGTGTCGGGGTTGATGTATTCGTTGTGGCTTTGCTCGAAGGGAAGCTCAATGTTGAGGCCCACCGACACGCCGTCGCGGTCCTGCGCCCCGCGGTTTCCTGCCTCCATGACCCCAGGACCACCACCGGTGATGACGCCGTATCCCGCATCAACGAGGGCGGCAGCCACGGCGCGTGAGGCCTTGTAGGTTTCCGTCTCGGGCCCCGTTCGCGCCGAGCCATAAATGCTCACGCAAGGACCGATGGCTTGAAGCGTTTCGTAGCCCTCCACGAACTCGCTCATGATTTTGAAAATCGACCAGCTGTCGTTGCTTTTGATTTCAGACCAGGAGAGGTTGGGGTGCTTTTTGATGTTGTACTTCATGTTCAGAAGGTACAAAAGCTGGGACAGGGTGCATAGGAGGGGTTAGTCTAGTTGAAGCAAGGGCTTCAAGAACAAGCCGGTTTGACTCTCGGGGCAGCAGGCCACGGCTTCGGGCGTGCCTTGGGCCACGATTTGTCCACCGCCTTTGCCGCCTTCCGGTCCCAAATCCACCAAATGGTCGACCACCTTCAGCACGTCCAAATGGTGCTCAATGACAACCACGGTGTTGCCGAGATCCACCAAGTTCTGCAGGACGTTGATGAGCATTTGAACGTCTTGGAAATGCAGGCCCGTGGTGGGCTCGTCCAGCACGTACAAGGTGTTGCCTGTTTGCACCCGCGCGAGCTCTGAGGCGAGCTTCACCCGTTGCGCTTCTCCGCCGCTCAAGGTTGTGCTCTGTTGACCGAGCGTGAGGTAGCCAAGGCCCACCGACTGAAGGGTGGAAGTGATGCGGTGAATTTTGGGGATGGCCTCGAAGAAGTGGTGTGCCTCGTCAATGGTCATGGCCAGGACGTCGGCGATGCTCTTGCCTCGGTACCGCACTTCCAGGGTTTCTCGATTGAAACGCTTGCCTTGGCACGTTTCGCATTCGACGTGCACGTCTGGAAGGAAGTTCATCTCCACCGTTCTGACGCCTGCGCCCTTGCAATCTTCGCACCGCCCACCCGACACGTTGAACGAGAATCGCCCCTTCTTGTAGCCACGAATCTTGGCCTCAGGCAGCAACGTGAATTGGCTGCGAATCAAATCCATCAACCCCGTGTAGGTTGCCGGGTTGGACCTCGGTGTGCGGCCGATGGGGCTTTGATCGATGGCAATGCACTTGTCGATGTGCTCTAGGCCACGGAGGGACTTGTGGGGAAGGGGGACACGGATGTCTTCGTGCAGATGGTTCAGCAGGGCAGGGAGCAGGGTTTGGTTGATGAGCGAACTCTTGCCGCTGCCACTGACTCCACCGACTCCAATCAAGCAACCGAGTGGCAGTTTGAGGTTGACGCCTTGCAGGTTGTGGCCCGTCGCTCCCTTCACGGCGATGGTTTTCCGGATGCCCTTGCGTCGCTTCTTGGGCACTTCGATGCGTTTGACGCCATTCAGGTACTGCGCGGTGATTGACTCCGTGGCAAGGTGCTCGTTGGGCGGCCCTTGGGCGACGATTTGTCCCCCATGGACGCCCGCACCCGGTCCAATGTCCACCAAGTGGTCTGCGGCGAGCATCATGTCTTCGTCGTGCTCCACCACCAAGACAGAATTCCCCGCGTCCCTCAGGGCATGCAGGCTGTTGATCAGCTTCTGGTTGTCGCGTTGGTGCAGGCCAATGCTTGGCTCATCGAGGATGTACAAGACTTCGGTGAGTCGGCTCCCAATTTGGGTGGCCAAACGGATGCGTTGGGC
>CAZKGY010000176.1:0-4242 GCA_964552305.1 uncultured Comamonadaceae bacterium | reverse complement strand
GGCCTACGTCGGCATGGCGTATCTTTGAGGGCTTGAAACGCAAGCCATGATTGCAATTACCCTGCCCGACGGCACCGTCAAACAAGTATCTGAAGGAACGTCTTCCCTCGAGATCGCCACCTCCATCAGCGAGGGGTTGGCAAGGAACGTGTTGGCCGCAGAGGTCAACGGAGAAGTTTGGGATCCCACGAGGCCATTCACGGAGGATTCAACCCTCAAATTGTTGACCTCCCGTGACGACGAAGGCATGTCCACGTTGTGGCACAGCTCGGCGCACTTGATGGCCGAAGCGCTTGAATCCCTTTACCCAGGCATCAAGTTTTGGGTGGGGCCTCCGGTGGAAAATGGCTTCTACTACGACGTGGATTTCGGGGAGCACACGTTCACCGATGCAGACATTCCTGCGGTCGAGCAAAAAATGATGGAATTGGCCAAGGCCAAGAACCCATTTGTCCGCAAAGAAATGTCCAAAGCGGATGCGGTCAAGCACTTCGAAGCGAAAGGGGACGAGTACAAACTGGACCTTCTCGAAGGCCTTGAAGACGGCACCATCACGTTCTACACGCAAGGCAACTTCACAGACCTGTGTCGTGGGCCGCACATTCCTCACACAGGGCACGTGAAGGCCGCGAAAATCATGGCCATTGCTGGGGCTTACTGGAAGGGTGATGAGACCCAAAAGCAGTTGACCCGTGTGTACGGTGTGACGTTCACCAAAAAGAGCGACCTCAAAGAGCACCTCGAACGCCTCGAACAAGCAAAGGCCCGTGACCACCGAAAGCTTGGCAAGGAGCTTGACCTGTTTCACTTCTCGGAGAAGGTGGGGCAGGGGCTGCCACTTTGGTTGCCCAAAGGCGCCGACCTCCGCATGCGCTTGGAGAACTTCCTCAAAGAAGCCCAACGCAAGTCGGGCTACGAGCCGGTCATCACGCCGCACATTGGCAACAAAGAGCTCTACGTGACTTCTGGGCATTACGCCAAGTATGGCGAAGACAGCTTCCAGCCCATCAACACGCCTGCAGAAGGAGAGGAGTACCTCCTCAAGCCCATGAATTGTCCGCACCACTGCGAGATTTTCAAGGCGCGCCCCCGTTCGTACCGAGACCTTCCGGTGCGTTTGGCGGAATTCGGCACCGTGTACCGGTACGAACAGAGTGGGGAGCTTCATGGCTTGACCCGCGTTCGGGGTTTCACGCAAGACGACGCGCACATTTTCTGCACCCAAGACCAGTTGAAAGAAGAGGTGGGCAAGGTCATCGACCTCGTTCTGTACATCTTCAAAACGCTGGACTTCCAAAACTTCGTGGCGCAAGTCAGCCTTCGAGACCCGGACAACCCGTCGAAGTACATCGGCGCCCAAGACAATTGGGACAAGGCCGAGAAGGCCATCCAAGAAGTGGCAGAAGAAAAAGGCCTTGAGACGGTGGTGGAGTTGGGCGAGGCGGCGTTCTACGGACCCAAGCTTGACTTCATGGTGCGCGACGCCATCGGCCGTCGTTGGCAGCTGGGTACGGTGCAAATCGACTACAACTTGCCCGAGCGTTTTGAGCTCGAATACGTGGGGGCAGACAACGGCAAACACAGGCCCGTGATGATCCACAGGGCGCCCTTCGGTTCGATGGAACGCTTCGTGGCCATCCTCATTGAGCACTGCGCAGGAAAGTTCCCTCTGTGGCTGACTCCAGAGCAAGCGAGAATCCTTCCAATCAGCGACCGTTTCAACGATTACGCGGAAAAGCTTTCAAAAGTGCTGGAAAATGGCGATATTCGCGCCCTCGTTGACGCGCGGTCAGAAAAGGTCGGCAAGAAAATCCGCGAAGCGGAACTTGACAAAGTGCCTTACATGCTGATTGTCGGGGAAAACGAGGCTTCTGAAGGAACGGTCTCCGTGCGAAAGCAGGGAGAAGGGGACTTGGGAAGCGAAAGCATCGAAGCGTTTGCGGACCGCGTCAAGCGAGAAGTGGCCGAGATGCTGAAACAGGAGTTGAGTTAAACAAAAAAGAACAGTCATCGCAATACGTAGAAGAAGGACCGGCTTTCGAGGCAGGGTCATCAAGGAAGATCCACATCGGATCAACGAGAAAATCACCGTGCATACGGTGAGGCTCGTTGGCGACAACGTGGAGCCAGCCATTGTCAAGACGTCCGAGGCCCTCGCGAAAGCGCGGGAATTGGAGTTGGACCTGGTTGAGATTAGCCCCAAGGCAGATCCTCCTGTGTGTCGCATCATCGACTACCGCAAATTCCTCTACGCCCAGAAGAAGAAGCAGAAAGAAATCAAAGCCAACCAAGCCAAGGTTTCGGTGAAGGAAATTCGTTTTGGTCCCAACACGGACGACCACGACTTCCAATTCAAGCTGAAGCACGCGAGAAAATTCCTCGAGGAGGGAGCCAAGGTGAAAGCCTACGTGTTTTTTCGCGGCCGGACCATTGTCTTCAAGGAGCGAGGAGAGATTCTCCTTCTGAAGTTCGCACAGGAACTGGAAGACTTGGGCGCGTTGGAACAGATGCCCAAACTCGAGGGAAAGCGCATGACCGTCATGTTCAACCCAAAGAAAAAGTAACCCACCACTCAAAAATCCGAGGCCATGCCGAAGATGAAAACCAAATCCAGCGCCAAGAAGCGTTTCAAGCTGACGGGAACTGGCAAAATCAAGCGCAAGCACGCCTTCAAGAGCCACATCTTGACCAAGAAAGGCACCAAGCAAAAGCGCAACCTCACGCACGCAACCACCGTCGACAAGGCGGACGTGCCCAACATCAAGCGTCAGTTGTTGGTCTGATTGACCCACACTAAGACACTGGTTTGTTTCACCCGGTGTTTGGCCCTCCAAGTTTGACTCCGTCAACGCCAACCACCAAAAAAGAACAAGAAAATGCCAAGAGCAACAAACGCCGTGGCGTCACGAGCACGCCGCAAGAAGGTCTTGAAAATGGCCAAAGGGTACTACGGTGCCCGCAAAAATGTCTGGACGGTCGCGAAGAACGCGGTCGAGAAAGGACTTCAATACGCATACGTCGGACGAAAGCTCCGCAAGCGTCAGTTCCGCAGCCTATGGATCCAACGCATCAACGCAGGTGCACGCCAACACGGCATGTCCTACAGCGTGTTCATGGGCAAGTTGTCCAAGTCGGGCATCGAACTCAACCGCAAAGTCCTCGCTGACCTTGCGATGAACCACCCAGAGGCCTTCAAGGCCGTGGTGGACAAAGTCAAATAAGTATTCATCCCGTGGTGGGGATTGAAAAGGGCGACCCGAGGGTCGCCCTTTTTTCATGGGGTATCCAGCACGCGCTCCAGCGCCATGGCAGCCAGCGTGAAATCGGGCTTCAAGCCCAGAGCTTGTCTGTAGTCGCTTTCTGCTTCAGCGACCAAGCCCAAGCTTTCGTGTGAGAGTCCACGGTTGAAGAAAGCTTGGTGGTAATAAGGCAGCACGTCGATGGCTTCGGTGAAGTGAAGCGCTGCGCTGTCGTATTGCTGCAAATATTCGAGGTGGATGTACCCTCTGTTGAAAGCCGCGGCCGCATTCATGGAGTCGATGGCGGAGATGCTGCGGTACAAGTCGAGGGCCCGTTCGAGGTACACTGGGTTGAGAGGCCGGCATTCTTGAAGGAAGTATGCCAGGTCGTAGCGGGCTTCCACGCTCCGAGGTTTCAGCCTCATGGCCGTTTCGTAGTACCCAATCGCCAGGGTGTCGTTTGCCTCGGCGCAGGCCAGACCCAGGGCGATGTACCCGTCGTAGAAATCGGGATCGACTTCGACGGCGGTTTGGAACGAACTGCGTGCGTTCTCTGCGTTGCCTTGATCCTTGTAGATGATTCCCTTCATCCAATAGGCTTCGGCGTTCAGCATGTCGGTCCGGAGCACGTCGTTCAATCGCGCAAAAGCTTCGGGGTATTGACGCAGATGGATGTGCATTTCCGCGCGCCGGAGGAGGCAGGGAACATGGTCTGGCGCAACCTCCAAGCATGCGTCGAGGTGCTCGATGCATGGCTCAAAGGCCTGAGTGAGGTACAACGCATCCGCCTTGGCAGACCAAGCAGGGGCGAACGTGGAGTCGGCTTCCAGCGCGAGGTTCAGATCCATCAACCCTTCGGCGATGCGGGCCTGCCTCAAATGCCAAGCAGCACGGTCCACGTAGAGCTGCGGATCGTTGGGCGAAGCCACAATGAGGGCATCGAAGTGTGCCGCGCTGTCCAGCGTGGTCGAGGCGGTTGGGCCACGGTCCGATTCTTGTGGTG
>CAZKGY010000175.1:0-4251 GCA_964552305.1 uncultured Comamonadaceae bacterium | reverse complement strand
CGGATTCTCGTGCAGTGGAGTCCCTCAAGGGCACAGACACAATCGTGGTGTATTTGCGGCCTGTCCATCCATCCACCATGGTGGTGATGTCCGTGCTTTCGGACGACCTCACGAAGACCACGTCGTCGCCCAATTGGACGGCACCAAACTCCAGGTTGTCGGCATGGGGGCGGAAAGGCCAGACTTCCGCGACCACCTCAATCTCTTGGAACTTCTCAAGCGTCGCCAAACCAGCCATCATTTCCTCGATCCAGGGCTTGCCCGGAAACTCCTCACTCGCCTTCGTCAAAATGGCCCTTGCCGACGCATCGTTTCCCAAATTCAACGCCAAGTTCACCCGCTGGTTCCAGTCCTGTTGGTCTCCAAGGCCAGCCTCGATCAAGGTGTCTGACAAGGCCACTGCCGCCATGAGGTTTCCCGCACGGATGGCGCAGTCGATGGCGTTTCTGTACACCTCCGGATCTTCCACCACGCTCGAATCTTCGAGGGCACGTTCGTGCACATCGAAAGCCACGGCTGAGTACAATTCGTGGGCGTCATAAAAGTGGAACGCCTCTTTTTGCTCATCCGCACTTGCCACCATCCGCTCGTATGCCTTCTCAGCCATGGTGTCCTTGAAGGACTGGCATCCAGTGACCAAGCCCGCAATGGCGACCAAAGCCACCCCTTTCAACGATGTACTTGCGTGTCCAACCATCAGAAAAACCTTGGGTGCATGGTGATTTGATCCTTGTATTGGATGTTCCAAGCCACGCCCAATTCATGAGAGCCCAGGTTTTGGGTTCTCAAACGGTTGAAGGGCAACTCGGCCACGTAGATGGCGGAAAGTCCGTCGCTGAATTTGACCTTGAACATCAAGCCCATGGATTCCGCCATGCGCCATGTCGCACCCAAACCAAACGAATCCATCCACATTGCCAACATGTTCAGGTCAAGCGCTGGTGGCGCGTTGGGGGTGACCTTGAAGAGGCCATTGTATTGAATGGACAACGCCACGTTCACTTTTTGACGGTGGCCAGCCATGGCATAGAAATGCCTTTGGTAGCTGGAGATGCTTGTGGAATCACCCAGCGACTCCATCAGAATGTTTGGAACGGAAACCCCGAAGTAGGATTTCTGCGTCGTCAAGAACGTCCCGGCGCCGAAGTTCGGCGACCACTCCTGGTAAACCCCGTTGTACACTTCGTCGCTGGCGTCCTCCACGAGCAACCCGCGGAAATCCAAGGATTGGTAGCGCCAACCACCGGAAAGGCCCACGGACAAACGGATGCGGTCGGTCAGTGGGATGTGCGTCGCCCCGCTGAACATCACCGAGGTCTGCGTGCGCGCACCAATGTTGTCTTGAACGAGCGTCAGTCCCGCTCCCCCAAATTCGAAGAACACCGGGGTGTCAATGGTGATCATTTGGGTCTGAGGCGCGCCACCCCAGCCCACCCATTGCAAACGGCTCACTGAACGTGCGTTCAACCGTTGTTCCAACCCTGCGTACGCAGGGTTGAATGGCAAGGGAGTCTGGAAAAAGGTGCTGGATTGAGGGTCCTGTTGGGCGCTCGCCGCATTGGGAACCAAGGAGGTCAAAACCAATCCTAGGAACAGGCAAAGGAAGCCCATGGATTCCTGAATGTAGAGGCCTTTGGTTTTCATGACTTTGGTCGCTAGCGAAGACGAATGTAGGGTTTCAAACGTCAAAAGACCCCAAATGACCGGCAAAAAGTCTTTCGCACTCTCAATCAATCGGTCAATGCCCTTGAAAAGGTCATTGGTTCAGCACGGGCGTGATGACCGTTCTGCGGTTCAATTGATGCTGGGCCTCGGTGCAGCGAACGCCGTCAGAGCAACCGTTGGTCAACCGCGTTTCGCCATAGCCGATGGCGCGAATGCGTTGGCTTGAAATGCCGGATGCAATGATGTAGTCCACGCAACTTTGGGCCCTTCTTTGTGAAAGCGCCATGTTGTAATCGTCTGATCCACGGCAATCCGTGTGGGATTCCAACTGCAAATTCAGGTAGGGCACATTGTTCATGTACTGGACGATTTTGTCCATCACGTCGATGCTCACAGGCCTCAAATCTGCCTTGTTCAAATCGTACAACACCATCTCCAGGTCGATGTCAATGGATTGCTTCAACTGCACCTCGAAGGACTCAGGGCGCGGGCACGATTCTTGATTCCGCAAAGGAACCTTCGCCGTGCTGAATCCCACGCAGTCCACGAAGATCGAATCGTGCGTTGCATACTGCTGCAAGCCCCAAGACAACGTCTCGTCTTCGCTGACCGACACTTGAACGTTTTCCCCGTTGTCGTTGACGAAGGTGACCGTGATGCTGGACTCATTGTTTGCTCCCTCCGCAAGGACACGGACGGTGTTGTCCCCTGGGACATAAGTCATGGTTTGTCGGATGCGAACGGTCGTTTCGATGGGCGAATGCAAAACCACGGGCTGCATGGCCGCGAGGGTGTCGTTCCCCCCAAAGGTGACGTTCAGATGATCCCCAATCAGGGCTCGAAGTTGAATGGCTCCCACGCTGTCGGCCAACACAACCTCCTCGGTGCCAGCCTCGACGTGACTCACCTTCAAAGGGAGGTTGGCGCAGACAAGGCCATCGCAGGCAACGAATTGCACCTCAAATTCCGCGAAGACGTCATGCAACCGGAGGGCGTAAATGTGGTCCATGCCCTCCTCACGGTCGGACGACAGATATCCCACGCCAAATTCGTTGACGCAGAGGGCAAAGTCGTCACCGGAAGAATTCACCGGAGGGCCCAAGAGCTTCCGTGAACCTCCTGCGAGGTCCATCTTGAACACGTCCAACCCACCGTACCCAACCACGCCATTCGACGCATAGTACAGCTGGTTGACGGCATTGATGAAGGGGAACACTTCGTCGCCCACGGTGTTGACGGCGTCTCCTAGATTCACTGGCTCCTCGAACGCTTCGCCCGACCACTTGCTCATCCACAAATCCATGCCCCCTCGACCTCCCTCACGGTCGCTGCTGAAAATCAGATTGCCCAAGGTGTCCATGGCGGCGTGTCCCACATTGGCATCGACATCGTTGTAGGGAAACAAATCCGTCCGTTCCACCGCATTCTCCCACTCGCCGGAACCATCTGTTTCGAACAGCCTCAACCTCAGCTTTCGGACTCCCTGGCCCAAGGAGTCTTTCGAGGAGGGCTCCAGTTGGCTCTGAGTCAACAACAACCAACGTCCGTCCATGCCGACCGCAAGAGGGCCATTGTGGTAGGGTCCCAATAGGTCTTTGCTTAAGACGTCCGAGCGCACGAGCTTTTCAGCCCCGGACACTTCCCGTTTGGCGGAATCGACGTTGGCGATGTATCCAAGCTGGTTGTAACGCCTGCCTGTCCAGCCATCCTTGCCAGGGGCGAACCCTGCCCCCAACCCAGAGGAGACGTAAGCCAAACCCTCGTTGAAAGGCACGGCTCCAAATTCCGGGAACTTGGCTTTGGGGCGAATCAACGAAACCGTGGCTGGCGTCACGGTTTGTCTCAATTCGTCGCGCTCCCTCATGCGTGCGTTCGCCGATTGGGTCCAATCCATCGAAAGTCCCTCGCAAGTGCGGGCCTCCTTCACCAACTGGGATGCCACGTCGTCTTCTCCGAGCGAAAGCGCCAACTCAAACCGTTGGTTCCATTGGGCAGGTGTCGACATCCCATGCACAATCAAGGAGTCCAGAAGGGCAGCGGCCATCTGACGGTTGCCCGATTTCAACGAGCACACCACACCTTGGTCAAACGCCACCGTCCTCATTGTAGCCGTGGAGTCCTTGCGTTGGAGATGCCTCTTGAGGTCGGAAAACGCAACGGCTGAATACAAATCAAGCGCTTCCGCGTAACGCAATTGGGACTGCTTTTTGGCAGCGGCTTTCAAGTCGGCGTTGTCCACGAATTGAGGCCTTGCGGATTGAGCAAGTCCGTCGCTCACAAGGCACAAAGCCAAGGCCAACGTTGCCCAAAAACGAGGGTTCTGCGAAAATTGACTCATGGTCAGAAGTATCTAGAGTTTGCGACCACCTTCCGGTTTGGCGACCAAATCAGGCCCAATTCGTGCGTGCCAAAGTTGTTGTAAACCAGCTTGTTGTAAGGCATTTCCATGCAGTACATGCCACGCAGCGAACCATCGCTGCTCAAGTTTGCCTGGAACAACAATCCAACCGATTCTCCGACCCGCCAGGTGGACCCAATGCCAATGGCCTCAGACATCGACCAGAGGACATTCATGTCCAAGGCCCA
>CAZKGY010000174.1:0-4311 GCA_964552305.1 uncultured Comamonadaceae bacterium | reverse complement strand
CGCTTCTGGATCGTACCCTGCCACGAGCATGCCTTCGACGTCGTGCCCCAGTTCAATGGGGGCTGGAAGACGCAGGAAAAAGGCGCTCCATGGCCCCATGTACCCCATGCTGAAATAGGGATAGAGCCAAGGTTTGTGCGCAATGCCTTCTTGTTCCAATCGCTTGCCCATGTCCTGCGTGGCTTGGCGGATGGCGAAGGACGTCGTGCTGTGTGGTTTGAAGTTCTCGAGCTTGGCCCAACGCTTGTTGGCCGTATAGTGCTCCATGGGACCGAGCCGCAGCTTGTAGTCGAAGTCCGACGATTGGTCCAAAATGTACCCAGGGTAGAACCACTTGCGCCCCGTACGCTTGCCGTATTCCACCTCTTTCAGCATGGTGTACGTGCCCAGCGAGTGCTTGGCATAGGCTTCGTCGTACAAGCCCAAAAGGCTGGCCATGCTTTGTTCTCCGAGGTCGAAGTAACTCACGGCAATCAGGCGGTCGCCGTCGTACACGCAGACCTCACGCGTGTCGAATACGGTGCCTGCAAACCCCGCACTGAGGTAATCCGTCAGCGTGTTGTGAATGAAGCCCTTGAACCTGGACTTGTGTTGCTGATAGAGGGCTTCCTTGTTCGCGTTGGGTTGGGCGTGGCCGTAGGTCACGGCGAATCGCTTCTCCACGCGACGCATGATTTTCTTGTGCCGGGAGGACCATGAGTGCTGGTCCAGGTTCATGCGGATGTTGACCACGCTGAACAACGACTCGTCAATGCACAGCAAGTCCATCTTGTACAGCATCACCGATCCACGAAACCAGCCCGACGCGAGGTACTGGTCGTACCTGCTTCGAGACAAGCTCCTGGGAAAGTGGGTCTGCACCAGCATGGGACGAATTTAGCCTTTCTGGCTCAGAGCCACCGTTGCACGGCTTGAGCAAGGCGCAAGCCTCGCTTGCCAAAAGGAGGGAAGGTGAGTGGAAGAATGTTCCAACGCGACCGTTGCCGGACCACGGAACGAACGTTGGAAAACTGCTGGAACCCATGGAATCCGCCGGTTCGACCCATGCCACTGGTTTGGATTCCCCCAAACGGAAGGGTTGGCTGAGCCACCTGCAAGATTACCTCGTTGATGCCGGTCGTCCCTGCGCTGGTGGTGGTCATCACGCGGTCCACAAACGCACGGCGGTTGGAAAACACGTACAGCGCAAGGGGATGTGGGTGATGGCGAAGCAGTGTGTCCAAGACGTCGTGGGTGTCCCATGCGATCACGGGCAACACGGGCCCAAAGATTTCTTCGTTCAAGATCGCCATGTCCATGGTGCATCCTGCTAGGATGGTCGGCTCGATTTGAAGCGTGGACTCGTCCCTTCCTCCGCCGCAAACGAGGCGTGCACCTTGCTCCAAGGCGTCGTCGATCAGGGCCACAACGCGCTTCCAATGGTGGGCATTGACCATGGACGATCGCTCGTTCGAGTTCAACACGTTGTTGCCGTACATCTCAAGGATGCTAGCCTCGAGCCCTTCGAGCATAGCCTGTTCCACGTCTCGGTGGACCAGCATGTAGTCGGGGGCGATGCAGACTTGCCCGTTGTTCAAGCATTTCCCCCAAGCAATGCGGCGGCTGGCGTCTTTGACGTGAACGCTGGAATCCACGATGACCGGGCTTTTTCCTCCGAGTTCCAAGGTCACAGAGGTCAAATTGTTCGCGGCCGCAGCCATGACCTTCTTGCCAATGGCGGTTCCCCCTGTGAAGCAAATGTGCTGGAAGGGCATGGCGGTCAAGGACGCACTGATGTCAGGACCGCCCAACACCACGACCGCCACCTCCTGAGGCAGGGCCTCTTGAATGATGGACTTCAGGGCCTCGGAGGTGTTGGGAGTATGTTCCGAGGGCTTCACGATGCAACGGTTGCCCGCGGCAATGGCACTGATCAACGGCCGCAACGTGAGAATGACCGGAAAGTTCCAAGGAGAGACAATGAGCACTTGTCCCTTGGGTTGGTGTTCGATGGCTGCACTTGTCCCAACCATGGACACAGGCGTGGGGGTGGGCATGGGGGCCATCCAGCCGCCCAGATGATTCACCGCGTGCTTGATTTCGGCCTTGACGGGGTACATCTCGTGCAGGTGAACCTCGGTGGCGGGCTTGCGCAAATCCTCGTGCATCGCCTTTACCAAGACGTCCTCGTGGTTGAGCACGGCTTGCCACAGCCGTTTGAGCATCGTCCTGCGGGCATCGGCAGTGAGCCATTCTCGGCTCGCTTCACGATGCAGTTGAAAAAGGTCCTGGGGTGTCATGGAAGCCATCGAGAAAACAAAGGTCAGAAATCCAGCAGATGTTCAACGCAGGGACATCATGCGCCTGTGAAGGGCCAAAATTTGCGGCATCAAGGCCACTTGTCCATCGTTGACGAGGTGGACCTCAGCCAAACCAATGCGTTTGGACGCGGGCCATTGCTGCGCCATGCGGGCACGGACGTCCTCTTCGTTCACGGCCTGTCCACGACGCGTGCCGCGTTCGCACGCCCTCGTGACCCGGAGGGGTTCGGGCGCTTCGACGGTGGCAACCAGGTCGCAACGGTCATGCATGCCGGTCTCAAACAGGATGGCCGCCTCCCGAACCACATAGGGAGGGGCGTGCCGACCAACCTTGGCGGATTGCCAGCTGTCAAACATGGAGGCAACTGCGGGATGCACCTGCTCCTCCAGCCAAGCCAATTCATCCTTTGAACGAAACACAATGTCCGCGAGTCGTTGCCGCTCGATGTCGACCAGGATGCCCTCGTGGTTGAAGCGCCCCACGTCGTTTCCCCAACGAAGGACCATGCGTTCCCTGAGCTTGGCGTCGGTTGTGTACACGACTTTGGCTGCCGCATCTGCGTCCCAAACCGCCGCGCCACATGCCGCCAACGCCCGGGCCACCATGCTTTTGCCTGCGGCAATGCCTCCTGTAAGCCCGAGAACAGGAGGGGGAGACAAAGGGGCAATCGTGGACGAAGGCATGGCACAAAGGTGCACCTTCTCCACAAAGTGCCCACATGCTTCTTTGGATGGGATGCAATGGCAGAACTTTGTCGCCATGGCACACCTTATCGCACCTTCCATGTTGGCCTCAGACTTTGCCAACCTGCAACGAGACATTGAATGGGTCAACCAAAGCGACGCACACTGGTTCCACCTGGACGTCATGGATGGGGTGTTTGTGCCCAACATCAGCTTTGGGATGCCTGTGATTGAGGCCATGGCGCGCCATGCCAATAAGCCCCTGGATGTCCACCTCATGATCGTCGACCCCGACCGATACATTCAAACGTTTGCCGCGCTCGGTGCGGACGTGCTTACCGTGCACCATGAGGCATGCACCCATCTGCATCGCACGCTTGCAGCGATCCGTGCAGCGGGGATGAAGGCGGGCGTGGCTCTGAACCCTCACACCCCTGTATCCGTCCTGCAAGACGTTGTTGGGTCGTTGGATTTGGTGTGTTTGATGAGTGTGAATCCAGGATTCGGTGGCCAATCCTTCATCGAGCGAACCTACGAGAAGACGCGAGCCCTGCGGGCCATGCTCGACGCAAACGGTGGCAGTTCCGTGCTCATCGAGATCGATGGTGGAGTCGGTGCCCAGAATGCATCAGCCCTGGTAGAAGCAGGAGCCAACGTGCTCGTGGCAGGGTCTTCGGTGTTCAAGGCGCCCAACCCGGACGAAGCCGTCAAGGCCCTCGTCCAAGCCTGATTCAATTGCAGCCCTCTCCAATCTGGGTGAGGAGCAACAGAAGGTCGCCGATGGTGACGGCCTCGTCCCCCGTCATGTCGGCGAGGCACTCGGCGGCACACCCGAAGTCACCCAAGGTCAGCAGCACATCGTCCATCCCCACGAAACCACTGGCGTTGTGGTCCCCGGTCACGGGGCTTACCTCTGGGTGAAACGTGACGTCGCAAAGCATTTGCCCCATCCAGAAGACCGTGGCTGTCACCGAGCCATGTTCCGGCGTCCATGGGACCGATTGGGCATTGCCGAAGCTGTATCCCCATTCGTCTTCCCACGTGGCCAAGGCCCCTGTGGGCAACGAAAGCATTGGCAAGTCTCCGCCAGAATTGGAACAAAACGTCAGGGCCACGTCGGATTGCGGGCAAGCCGAAGTCCCTTCCACCAGCACGTGTTGCGACGAAGCCGTCAAGCCGTGGGCTTCCACGTCGAACGATTCGACAAGGCCTGAAGGCCAGCGTACGGATACGGAATTCACCTCTCCATCACCCAAGCCGAACAGCTCGTATTCGCTCTCTTGGCTGAGGTAATTCTCCCCCACGTGAATGACCCGTGTTTGGGAGA
>CAZKGY010000173.1:2493-4313 GCA_964552305.1 uncultured Comamonadaceae bacterium | reverse complement strand
GAGGCTCGCTCGCCTGCAGGTGCCCGCGGACTCTGGCAATTCATGTACTACACGGCCAAGGCGGAAGGGCTTCGCATCGATGGCTACATCGACGAGCGGAAAGACCCCCTGAAGTCCACCGAAGCGGCATGCAGGCACCTTCGTCGGTTGCACGACAGGTTTGGCGATTGGTATTTCGCCTTGGCGGCCTACAACGCCGGTTCGGGGAACGTCAACAAGGCGATTCGACGTTCAGGCAACAAGACCAATTACTGGGAGGTCCGACCGTTTTTGCCCCGAGAAACCCGAGACTACGTGCCCAACTTCATCGCGGTGACCTACCTGATGGAGCACCACCAGGACCACGGCATTTACCCGCAAAACACCCTGCCCGGGGCCATGACGGTGGACACGTTGATGGTGGAAGGACCGCTTCGGTTTGACCAAATGGCCGCCGAGAGTCCTTTGACCGAAGCGGAGGTGGCCATCCTGAACCCGATGTACCGCTTGATGATGGTGCCGGGTCCCGGGGAGAAGTTTCCCGTGCGCTGGCCGGTGGAACACGTGGCAGGGTTTTTGTCCCAAGAGATGGCCATGCGTGCCTACAAACCCGAGTTGACCCCCGAGATTCAATACGAGCCGGAACCTGTGATTTACCGGGTGAAGAGTGGGGACGTGCTCGGAACCATTGCGCGCAAGCACGGGGTCAAGGTGTCTCAGCTGAAGACGTGGAACGACTTGAAGTCCACCACGATTCGCGTGGGTCAGCGCTTGATCATTCACCCCAACCCCAACCAAATGTGAACCGATGAATCGACTGGTGGCACTCTTCTTGCTTTGCGCGATGGGCTGTGCTGGCGACGGCGCAAGGGTTGCCCTGCCAGGGAAGGTGGGTGCCGTGGGCGAGTTGGTGGTGGTGGCTGAATCGTCCGTGTGGGAAGGGCCGGCCGGCGACACGCTTCGCGCAATCATGGCGCAACCATACCCTGTTTTGCCTCAGTTGGAGCCAATGATGGACGTGGTGCACCTGACGCCCGACATGTTCGACCGGTTTTGGAAACCCCACCGCAACGTCTTGATCTTGGACAAGGCGGACCGGGTCGACACCCAAACCCCGTCGCTTCAGCTCTTCAAAAACAAGTACAGCCGCGGCCAGCTCTACATGGTGGCCAAAGGCAAGACGGACCTTGCGTTGGTCGAGGCCATTGGAGGCCGATCGCAGGAGATGCTGTCCATGCTTCAGTCCCTGGAAACGGACCGTTTTGCGGACGTGGTGGCGCTGGCACCCAACGAAGTCATCGCCAGAGAAATGCTCGCGAAATGGGGCATCCAAGGGCTTTGGCCAAGGGATGCCATGCTTGCGAACCAGTCGGACGATTTCACGTGGATTGATCGGCAATTGACCCGCATGAAGGGGGGCGACAACCACGACGTGCAACAGGGATTTTTCATCCACAGTGAGCCTTACGTGAGCAACGACCAACTCCGTTTGGAGTACTTGCTCGACCGGCGTGATGCCTTGACTCGGAAGCACGTTCCTGGCCCAACCACAGGAAGCTTCATGGCGACGGAACGACGAATCATCCCGTCGTACGAAGAGGGCACGTTTGAGGGCCTCTTTTCGATGGAGATTCGCGGGCTTTGGAAAATCGAGAACGACTACATGGGCGGTCCCTTTTACAGCCTGACCGTGGTCGACACGGCCAACGCCCGGTTGCTCACCGTGGAAGGGTACGCGTACGCACCCTACTTCGACAAGCGCCCGTACATCCGGGAGGTGGAAGGGCTGGTCCGTCGGACGACGTTTGCCACCGCTCCCTGAATCAACGCATCACGACGAA
>CAZKGY010000173.1:0-2393 GCA_964552305.1 uncultured Comamonadaceae bacterium | reverse complement strand
AGGCACCAATTCGGGGACGCGCACAGACACGTCGCCTTTGGCGAAGGCATACTGTCCTTTCCGGAGGCGCGAGACCTTGAACAACCCGCTGCCGTTGGCCAACGAACCTGATTGCCATTCGTAGTCGGGATACTGCACCCAAGGCGACGCAGCATCGGGACGCCATGCCAGGAACCCCCCTTCTTCGGTGTCGCCAAACAGCCCATGGTCGAGGTCTTCCTCGTCGTTCCCGACGTAGTTCAGCCGCGCATCGAGCAAAGGCGCGTTGGGGTCGTTGTCGTCCCACGTCCCATCGACCACCCAAAAGTGGCTATCGCTCAAGGCGTCCACGTAGGGCGCCACAGGACCTTGGTCGGGTGCAGCCCAATGGTGTTCGACCCGCACGAGCACGCTGTCCCCTTCGGGAATGTCGTCGCACCCCACGCGCATGTCGACCCAGGGCAGGTTGGACAGCCCGGTGGGTTCCGTCACGGCGAACGTGATGTCTGTGCGGCCTTGGTTGAGCCTGCCGTCTGCGTTCAGCGCCAACAACACGTGGGGCGTCTCGTGCCAGAACGTCACCTGGTCCCATTCGCCGCCAACCCTGGCGTGAACCAGGGTGGTGTCCCACGCCGCGTCCCACAGGGTGATGTCAAGGGGTTCGTTTTCATGGAATCCGTCGCAGGCGCGGAGCTTTTGGTGCAGGAACACGGTGGTGGCGTAACACCCGTTGTCCGGCCCGGTTTGAACGCTGTCCACCACCCACGTGCTGAACCCAGGTTGGTAAATCTGGGCGTCGAAAAACGGCGCCATGTCGACGCCGGACGCGTCCGCGAGCAGCGCTTCGAAGTCGGCGGCGTCCATGTGGCTGTCGAACCGCTCGGCGAGGACCGTCTGCATGGCGGAACGATACACCTCGTCTCCCAGGTAGGCGCGCAAGTTGTGGAGGATGCTCGCCCCTTTGTAGTACGTGTGACGCCCGTAGATTTCGGCGTCAGGCATGGGCGACAGCGGATGAAAGCCCAGGTCTTGGATGTGGCATTGCTCCAGCACAAACAGCTGGTTGTCCTTGACCAAATCGACGAAGGCTTCGTGCCCGTCTTTCCACTCGGTGAAGAGGTGGGAACTGTATTCGGCGGGGCCTTCTTTGAGCCACATGTGGTTGTGAATGGTCGGTGCCACGATGTCGCCCCACCAATGGTGGCCGAGTTCGTGGGCGAAGAGGTCCCCGTTGGCGAAGTTGCTTTCCTGGACCATGAACCTGGGGTAGGCGATGTTGGTGGGGATTTCCAGGGCGCCGTCAGTGGTGAGGACGTACCCCACGCGCTCCCAGGCGTACGGCCCCCACCAGTACTCCAGGGCGTCAATCGCGAAGCCGAGGTCGGCGAATTTGTTCTGCATTGCCGCGCTGTCACCGGCCTTGCTGGTCAAGCGCACCGGGATGTTGCCGTACGCCCCTTCGTGCACGTAGTCGTGGTCCACGTAAGGCCCCACGGCGAAGGCGCTGAGGTGCGTGGGAATGGGGTGGTCCAGCGCCCAAACCCGCAGGACCGTGTCGCCACCCAAAAGGGTTTCTTCGAGCATGTGGCCTTGGTTGTGGGCCCGCCGACCTCCTGCACTTTTGATGCGGTAGGTGTAGGTGGCGCGTTCCACGAAGTTGTCGAAGCATGGGTACCAGACCTTCCCAAAATTGGGGGGGATGGAGGTGAGTCCAATGCCGAGGTTGTAGATCAAATCGCTGGCGTAGTACACCCCACCCCAGTTGGGGTCGTCGTTGGGTTGCCCCGAGTACCAGACATCCATGGTCACGGCCTCGCCGGCCTCCATGGCGCTGGGGGCGTCCACGTGAAGTTCAGGCCCCCAGTGGTGGTGCACCGCACCCACGCCGTTCCACTGCACGCTGTCCACGGCCATGCCCACGAAGTCCCACCAAACGCGGGATCCGCCACCGGTCAGCACGTCGAAGTCAATCACGGCATGGCCGGACATGGCTTGCTGGTTGTAGGCGGTCACGTCCAGGGTCAGGTCGTAATGCTGCACGTCGAAGCTGTCGCTGCGCGCAATGCTGGGGCCCATGTCGTAGTTGTTTTGAAGGACCTTGGCGTTGCTGTCCCATTCTTTGCCACACAAGTCGGCGTGGCATCCCTGCACAAGGAATGGGTTCCGCGAGGAGGATTTGAGTTCGTCGAGGCGAAGCCAATCCTGGGCTTGTGTTTGGCCTGCCATCCACGCAAGGCCCATGCAAAGAAGCAAGACTCTCATGCCACCAAGTTACGGGGTACCTTCGCGCCATGAAAACAGTCGGACCAGGCATGGAAGTTGACGTCGCGTACACCTTGTTCGCCGACGGACCCGAAGGCGAAGAACTCGAGCGTTGCAACGAGGAAAGCCCATTTGTGTTTCAAGTCGGGGCC
>CAZKGY010000172.1:0-4313 GCA_964552305.1 uncultured Comamonadaceae bacterium | reverse complement strand
CGGTGCAGGAACACATCAAATCGGTTCGCCTTGCTTGGCGGCGCCTGACGCAACGATGGCGTCGACCCCCTGTCGGCGTGGCGTGGCTCGTCGGCTCGGGCCGGTCTGGCACGACTTGGATGGCGTCGTTGTTGAATGCCGAGGGGGATGCAAGGGAGCTGTTTGAACCCATGCATGTGATGCACACGCCATGGATGGCCGGTGGCGCCACGCACCCGTACGTGGATCTCCTCGACGACGGCCTGGTTCGATGGTTTGATGGGGTGTTTTCAGGAAGGCACATCACTTCGAGGACGGACCGCGACAACGTTGGCGAGCGACCGGCCAACGCCACCAGGTTGATCGTGAAGGACGTGTTTGCCAGCCTGCTTGCAGGTCCTGTGTCACGGATGTTTCCCGACGTTGCCGTGGCGGTGGTGATGCGCCATCCTTCCGCCGTGGCGGCCTCCAAGCAGGCACACGACACATGGCACTGGCAAAGGGAGGTGCAGCCTTTTTTGGACGACGGGCGCTTGATGGAGGATCATCTATGGCCCTACGAAGAAGCGCTTCAAACGTGGGCGAATGGCTCGGAATGGGAGCGGCTCGTCGCCGTGTGGTGCGTGCTTCATGTGGTTCTGTTCCGGTCGCTTGACCAAGACGTCCCCGTGCTTCATTACGAGCGTGTGGTCCAAGACCCCACGGCGCTGGTGCATGCGTTGCATGCGCACGATGCGTGGCGTGGTTGGCCGATGCCGTCGACCTCCTCCTTGCAGGCTGGTGCTTCCAAAATGTCGTTCGTGTCCAAGAGGACCAACCGACAAGCCGTTTCCGATCCCACGAGGTGGCTCAAGTCACTGAGTCCACAGGACGTGGCGGTGACCCAGCGGGTGCTTGCGTCGTTTGGAATCGAGGATTGGTATGGCCCCGAAGGATGGCCCAATGAGCCGGCGATTCAGCGGTGGCGGGAGGCCCACCACCAGCCGCGCAAGTAAGCGTATGCTTGGGTCGGTGGGGCACCCTGAAGGAGTCGTTTGGCCAAAGACCAAGGGAGCAGCAACCACCTGAAAGGCGCGTCAAAGGTGAGTCGATGCACGGCGCCCTGGCTGAACGCGGTGCCTTCGTTGCCCATCGAACCAGAGCTCTCGTCGGGATGCACCGGGGTCGCCACAGGAAGGGCTTGCACGGCCCACCCCCGATTCAGCATGTTCGACAGCACGAGCACTTCTTCCCCCCCGGTGGTGGGTGGGGCGCCAAGCCCAAACGAGGGGTTGAACCCCATCCCGGCGTCACGCATGTGGGCACGGTTCAGCACCAACTCCATGCTGTTGATGCGCTGGATGGCGAGTTTGGCAGACCACGCCCTGCCTTGAATCACCTGAAGGGTAGGGTCGTAGTTGCGCCACGGCGAATCAGGACCCTTCATCAATTGCGTGGCCACGGCGCCGACGTTGCCCGGAACACGCTGAAGGTGTTGGCGCAAGGCGTCAAGGCCATCCGTCAGAAGGGTCACGTCGTCGTCGCACAGCACCACCCAGTCCGCTTGAATCGCCTTGAGACCAGCGTTTCGGCTGTTGCTCACCCCTCGCTCACGGGCTTGAATCACTTGAATGTTCGGGGCGTCGGCCACGGCTTGGGGGGTTCCACGACCGACGTCAGTGAGTTGATCCACCACGACCACAGGAAGGGCCGTTTCAAGCAGCTGTTGGGTCAGTGCCTGGTTGTCCCAAAGCCGACCGTTCATGGTGCTGACGAGAAGCCCGAGCAGCGCGTGCTCCGGGTGTTTGTCGGCTTGATTTGCTTGGGTGGTGGCCATTTTGGGCACAAGTTAGCTTCGGGCTTTGCGGGAAAGAACTCCTTGCGCTACTTTTGCCGTCCTCCTTACCGAGATGCCCGGGTGGCGGAATTGGTAGACGCGCGCGACTCAAACTCGCGTTCCGCAAGGAGTGTGGGTTCGATTCCCACCCCGGGTACAGAGAAAAGCCTCGCACACAGCGGGGCTTTTTTCGTGCATCCCAGCCAATCCCCCGTACCTTCATGTCATGCTTCGATTCTTGACCTTGACGGCCATGGCAAGTTTGGCCACCCTCGCAAACGCCCAAGTGGTGGTTGACCAAAGCGACCTCCCCCAAGGAGGCGTCACTCACGGGTTCCAGAACGTGACACCCGACTTGTTTTTGGATGTTGAATCCAGCGGTCCAGGGTGGATTTGGGACTTTTCTGAGTTGACGGTGGTGGACTCCAATGTTCTCGAAGTCCAAGGCATTGGCGATGCGTCGCTCACGGCCCAGTTCGTGTTCAACGGGTTTTTGACCTCACCGGAACACCAGGCGGACCACTTCTACACCTTTCTCAACGTTCCCGACTTCGGGGAGGCCGGGGGAGAGGCGCTTCCGATCGAGCTAGACGAGGTAGTGGGGTACCACAAATACGCCAACGGGATGTACAACCAGGTGGGGGTCGGGCTGACCATCGCGGGCTTTGAGCTGCCCGTGGTGTTTGACGACGTCGACGAGGTGCACCCCGTTCCCCTCACCGTCGACGCGACCTTGGAGTCCACGGCGGCCTACACGATTCAAGTGCCGGAGGCGCTCACCTACGCGGTGGACCAAACACGCTATTCCGAGGTCGATGGCTACGGCACGTTGTTGCTTCCCGACGGCACGTCCCATGAGGTGCTGCGCTTGAAGTCCACGGTCGTGAGTGCCGACAGCATTTACATCGATTTGGCCGGAGAAGGGTTTGCGTTCGAGCGTGAAACGGTGACTTACTCCTGGTTGGGCGATGGCGGCATGCCATGGATGGAAGTGTCCACCACCTTCGGGATCCCATCGGTGGTTCGCTACCAGGGAAGCGCGCCTTCCACCCCTTCTGGCATCGAGGACCTCACGGGTGTCTCCAAGCTGTTCCCCAACCCCGCCCAGGCGGGCCAAACGGTTAGGTTGGGGTCCAACGAAGCGGCGCGCTGGACGGTGCACACCCTCGCAGGCTCCGTCTGCAAGACGACGCAGGGAACCCTGCTGTCCACGGAAGGCTTGGCGCCAGGGATGTACTTCGTCCGACACGAAGGCACCGGCGTCAGCAGGCGCCTCGTCATCCGATAAGGCGGTCTTGCCGCTCAGTGGGGGAGCTTGTCGCGAAGCGCGGCGTACGCAAGAACGCCCAGCACCCCAGCCACGATGGCAAGCACCATGATGGTGGTGCCGCTTCCCACCAAGGCGTACATCGGGCCTGGGCAGGCGCCTGTCATGGCCCAACCGAGCCCAAACGCCGTGCCACCGAGGTACGCGGATTTGTAGCGTGGGGCCTTGTCTTTCAATTCGATCACGTTGCCCTCAAGGCTTTTGACCTTCAGCCGCCGGATCAAAAACACGCTCAGCGCACCCACCGCCACCGCGCTTCCAATGATGCCGTACATGTGGAAGCTTTGGAAGGCAAACATTTCCTGAATGCGGAACCACGAGAGGACTTCCGCCTTGACGAGGATCAGGCCAAACAACGTGCCCAACACCAATGCAATGAGGTTTTTCATGGCTGCAGCGTTCAAGTGAGGATGAGGGGAAGGACGAGCCAAGTCATGATGAGTCCGCCCGTGAAGAAACCAAGCACAGCCACAAAAGAGGGGAGCTGGAAATGGCTTAAGCCCATGATGGCGTGCCCCGAAGTGCATCCGCCCGCGTAGCGCGTGCCAAAACCGACGAGAAACCCGCCGCCCACGACGAGCAGCAACGTCCGCCAATGGCCGACGAACGCCCAGGAAAACAACTCGGACGGGTGTTGGCCGGACAGGTCTTGGATGCCCATCTCACCCATCCGCGTCACGGCGGCTTCACTCAGTGCAATGGGCGCGTCTGTGGAGAAGAAGCTCGCTGCCAGAAAGGCGCCAATGAGCACGCCGCCGGCAAACACCAAGTTCCACGATTCGGCCTTCCAATCGTACTTGAGGAAGTCGAGGTTGTTGGGGATGCATGCGGCACAAACGTGGCGAAACGAGGAGCTGATTCCAAAGGTCCGGTTCAACAGAATGAGGTGCAGGGGCACCATCAGTCCAATGATGGGCCCAGCCACGTACCAAGGCCATGGTTGACTGATCCATTCGACAATTGCATTCATGGGCGCAAAGGTACTTCCCGTGTCGGAGGCCATGTGCCATTCAAGTCACAGAGTGTCAGCCCACCGAGCAGTGCTCGTCCCGTCCCCACATGCTTCTGGTGCGGGCCACCAGTCGGTACCCCCACCCGGGAACGCAACGCAGCAGCCACCGCCATGGAAACGAGGCATGGGGTGCCAGCGCGTGAAGGCCTCGGTGGGCGACATGGATCTGGCCCGCAGGG
>CAZKGY010000171.1:0-4340 GCA_964552305.1 uncultured Comamonadaceae bacterium | reverse complement strand
CACTGGCGGCGCCAACACGTCCCGGTATTTCCACGCCTACTTTGGCCATCTGCCCCACGTCATTCGTGGACAGCGAACATCCGTGGCATTGCTCGACGGAGAAGAATCGGATGAGGAACTGCGGGCGTTGGGTCACGACGTTTTTGCCCATTTCGGCATGGGTTGCAGAAGCGTGACCAAACTCTGTGTGCCCCAAGGATTTGACTTGGATCGGTGCTTTGGCCAATGGCTGGAGTGGGGCCACCTTGCCCAGCACAGCAAGTATGCGAACAACTACGATTACCACAAGGCGGTGTGGCTCTTGAACCGAGAACCTCTCGTGGAAAATGGCTTTCTGCTCGTCAAAGAAGACGAGGGTCTCTTCTCGCCAATTGGAACCTTGTTTGTGGAGCGCCACGATTCTTGCGCCACGGCCATCGAACGGCTGGCCCAGCGTGAGTCAGAAATTCAGGTTGCCGTGGTGCGGGAAGGCAGCCCGTGGAGTGCAGTTGCGGCAGAGGCCGGGTTGCGTTGTGTTTCCCCAGGAGCGGGCCAGCGACCTTCCCTGATGGATTTCGCCGACGGCGTGGACACGCTAGATTTCCTGCTCGGCCTGTGAACAAGGCTCGCCCTGGCTGTATTTTTGTTGCATGAACGAACGATTTGGGCGCGCAAGGGTTGCGAAATGGCTTGCATGGACGATGGGTTGTTCCGTCGCCTTGGGCTGGTGGGGGTGTAGCACGGAAGTGGATTTGACGGCGGATTACCGCAGCATTCCCGTGGTCTATGGCTTGTTGGAAATGGACGCAGACACCCAATGGGTTCGCATCAACCGGACGTGGCTGGGAGACGGAAACCAGATCGAAGCCGCCCAAGTGCGTGACAGCAGCGAATACCCCATGGGCAGTTTGGCCGTGTTCATGGAAGAACTCGAACCGTCGTCCACGGGTGAAATCACCGGGAACGAAGAAGTCCTTCGGACGTGGGAGTTGGTAGAGGTCGAAGTGGCAAACAAGGAAGTGAATGGCATTTTCTACGGCCCAGAACAGACGCTGTTTGCGGCGGTCACCTCTGGCGCGGACGCGCTGGACGAAAACGCGTGGTACCGCCTGCACATCGTCTTGCCGAATGGGGAAGAGGCATTGTCGGTGACCAAACCCATCCAGTCGGCTGGAGGCGTGGTCAATTTCCCGCCCGCCAACACCCCCAACGTGTTCCAAATGCAGTTTCACAACGGCACAGGCTTCGTGCCCAACGTGAAGTTTGAATGGACGTCGGCTCCGGGGGCAAGCCGCTACGACGGGTTCATGCGAGTCAATTTCAGCGAAGAGTACTACGCCGACGATGCCCAAACCACACTGGACAGTACAAAGGAGCGGAGTTTGACCATTCAATTTGGCACCGAGATTGTCACCGACGACGACGGCGTCCAGTCGCTTGATTTGGCGATCAGCGGAGAACGGTTCTACACGGAATTGGCTTCGCGTTTGGAGGAGAACCCGCGAATCCGGAGGGTGCTGGGCACGGTGGAGCCAGATGAAAGCAAGGAGCGGGCGTTTGACTTTGTCTTGCAAATCGCCAACCGCGACCTCGCCGTGTACCTGGATGTGAATGAGGCGAGCAACAGCATCGTGCAGGAACGGCCTTTGTGGACCAACATCCAGGGAGGCATCGGGCTGTGGGGTGCGAGGTCGACCTTGGCCGTGGAGGGCGTGGGGTATCAAAAGTTGTCCATGAAGTACTTGCGAGAGAGCGACCTGACTGGTGGGTTGAATTTTTGCTCTCCCTCGGATGTCAGCGAGTTCTACTGCGGAAATTGACCGCATGGCCTTCAAAGGAGGCCTGTGAATAGAATCCTTCGCAGGGGCGCGCGAGGTCCATTGTCGGTGGTTTACTTGAGGACATGGAACATGCCTTCGAAGTGGACACGCCCCGGGGAAGCTACTCTTGGACGTCTGGAATGTGCGTGGTGACGCATGAAGCCGACTTGATTTTGGATGAGTCGACGGCGGTCAAGGTGGACGAGGACCGTCTCGAACACTGCCCGGATCACCATGGCACGGTGTTGCACATCATCCCTTCCAACGTGGCCATGCTGGACCCCTCAGCCCTCGAGCATTGGATGACGCCCGAAGGCAGCACCAACGTCCTCGCCCGGGCCGTGGTGGTTCCATCCAACGTGACGGCACTCAAGCATCACATCCGTTGGCTGTTTTTCAAGCCAAGCGTGTCGTTTCGGGTGTTCAGAAACCCACAGGTGGCCAAGGGGTGGTTGCTCGACCAATGGTTGACCCACCAAGAAGCTCAGTCAGAGTTGGGGTCGCTTTCCTTGGATTGACGCCAAGGCCACTTCCAGCTGAAGGCCTGGTGCCAACGGACGCCGATGCCTTGGGTGGTGGAGCTGGCATTTTGGGTTGCAGCGTTTTGAGACCTCGAAAACCCGGTGAGTTGGAGGGAGTGGTCGTCGTTCAGGTTGTAGAGCACCCTCAGGTTTTGAAGGTGGGTTTGAGACAGCGATTCTTGCGACAAGTCTTGGGAACCGACGGCGCCTTCCACCTCCAATTTGTCGTTGAGAAACTTCGCCTTCATGGCCAGTTGCAGGGCATCTTGTCGTGAAATGATGTCGCTGGCATCGCTCGTCTCACCCAACGCGTCGTAGCTGATTCCTACCTCGACGTCGTCGTTCACTCGGCTCAACCACCCGGACACCTGGGAAGCAATGAGGTTGATGCTGTTTTCTTGAATGCCCTCGGCACCCAGCTGCAATCCGTTGACTTGGCTGGGAATGAACTCTTGCAGGCTAAGCAAGGCAATGGCCTGGCTCGTGACGTCGCTTTCGTTCATCAACGCGCTCGAAAGGGCTTCTTGGTTCAAAGGACTCGCTTCTGGTGCACGCAGGTCAAACGCGATGTTGGGTTCAAGCATGGGGCCTGAAAGGTGCAAAACCACGTCGATGGCTTCAAATTGTTGTCCGCCACCGCTCGTGCCGATGAGCGGGGAGATGTTCGCCCTTGTTTGGTGCACGGCATCCACGCTCATTGTGCCCTCGTACACGTCGCCATCCCATTCAAGGCGTCCGCCCGGTTGGGCTTCAAACCGCTTCCTGAGGAACTGTCCTAGCGCGAAGTCGTATCGGCCTTCCACGATGGTCAAGGCGCCCTTCAAGTCCATGCGTTCTTCGTTGTCCATGTAGAAGTCGAGGTGGCCTTCCATTTGTCCCACCATGTTCGCGTCGTTGATGTCGTCCAAGACAAGCGTCACTTGGGCTTCGCGATCCACGTCGATGTTCAAGTTGACCGCCATGCGCAGGGAGGATGCGTCAGCAGTCCCATTCAAAGGAGCCTCTTCGAAGGATTTGGTGAAATGAACCACGTCTTCCCAGCTCGAGGTTGCTCCCTGATACAAGGGCAGTTGGAGGTCCGTGCCTCCAAGAACCGTGGCCTCTCCATCAATTTCCACATGGTTGTCCCAAAACGACACCCCAAACGATCCCGTGCCAAACAACGAACCGTACACCATGGCTTCTGGGTGGTACGGCAAGTCCATGAGGTGGAGGGCGTTCTGGGATTCCAGGCAATTCAAATCCATGTTCCAGTCCTGGAACTGCTCGTGCATCAATGCACCATACACGCGAAATGTTTCGCCTTCTTGGTCGTGCACGAGCCAGTTGTTCATCGTGAATTCATCGGGCTCCACGAGGACGTCGCCAGACCCACCAAACGAGGTGCCCAGGCTTCCGACCTTGACTTCGAGGCCTCGAACTTTGCCAAGGCCCTGGAGTCTTGGCAAAGAAGGGGTCCCTGTCAACGACAGTTCCGCATCGAGACGGCCTTGCAACTCGGCGGTCTCCGGGTCAATGAAGGACTCCAGCCATGCAAAAGGCAAGTTGGATGCTTCCATGGTGGTTTGGGAAAAGGCCAGGGTGGAGGCGTCCATTTTTCCAGAAACCTTTGCCGACACAGTGTCCGTCGTTTGGCTTGCCTCCACGTCAAACAGGAGGTGCTTGGGTCGAGTCTTCAAGCCCGCGCTCATTTGGTCGAGTTGAATGGCCTCCCAAGCGACGTCGTCAGCCACGACGCGGACGGATGCGGTCACAGGGTCCCATTGCGCATCCAGGGCGAAGCCATGGACGTCGAGGTCTGGCACAAACACATGAACCAATTCTTCCAGGTCCGGAAATTTGGCTTGAAGATCCACGGATTGCCCACCCGACAAGTGGGGAGAACTTCGCATGGTCGCCAAGCCACCCAATCCTTGAAAAGCCAAGAGAGGGGGAAGTGGCTTGTCGAGGGCTGCCTGCCATGTCACAGGCACCTTGTCGACCGTCAACGATTCTTCGGCAATGGGGATGTGACCTTCGC
>CAZKGY010000170.1:0-4348 GCA_964552305.1 uncultured Comamonadaceae bacterium | reverse complement strand
TGTGAATCGTAGTGGAGCACCGGCAACGGCGGGTGCTCCATTTTTCATGGATGAACCTTTGGCAGGGGCGGAGAGTTACCAATGGCATGCACGAATTGCGAACCTCTTTGGTCTTGCCCATTAGCTTGGACGAGGCATGGGCCTTTTTCAGCGTCCCCGACAACTTGGATGACATCACGCCACCTGACATGGGGTTTGAGATTTTGACGCAAAACGAACGTCGAACCTACGCAGGCCAAATCATCCGGTACCGTGTGCGCCCCCTGTTCAACATCCCGATGACGTGGGTGACCGAAATCACGCATTGCGAAGACAAAGCTTACTTCGTGGACGAGCAGCGGTTTGGGCCTTACGCCTTGTGGCACCATCAGCACCATTTCAAGGAAGTGGAAGGAGGCGTTCAGATGGACGACATCCTGCACTACAAACTGAAAGGCGGCAAGCTCGGCGCGCTGTTGACCGGGTGGATGGTCCACGAACGGGTCAAGGCCATTTTTGAGCACCGGTCCGAGGTGCTGCTCCAGAAGTTTGGGGGCAAAGACTTGGGCTGAACCCGATCACTGGCACAACACGTTGGCCGCCCATGCGGCCATCAGGAGGTCGGGCTTGACCTTCGAATTGAAGCCCAGCGAGGTGATGTAGCCTGAGCTTGCGCTGACCAGCTTGTGGCTGGCGTATTGGCTGTCGCTGTTGAAGTCCAAATCAATTTGGTGCACCCGCAGGTTGCATTCTTCCAAAATGAGGTTGGCCAAAGCCACAGACCGCTCGGTTTCTCCCCACAGTTTGGTCCACATGTCGAGAATCTTGGGAACCCGCTCCCGGCGGTAGATGACGTGGGCGCCATTGTTGGGGAACCGGAACACCACGGTGGTCACGTAGACGGTGTGACGTTTGTGGTTTTGGGAATCGCAGCCCACGTGAACCTCCACCTCGGATTCGCTTGTCATGGCGGCGATGTACTCGCAAACGTCGTGCTTGAGTTTGCCGCCCATGACTGTGAACTTCCGATGGCTTGGTTCCATGTTGCTCAAGCTAGCTTGGAGAGGGGCCAAAAAAAAGCAGGGCCACGGCCCTGCTTCTTCATGTTATGCACATTTCGTGGATGAATGCCCTTCAACGGTCCAGCGCCACGTCAATCAGCTGGCGGAGGTGTGCGCGGTGCGCCCGGGTCAGTCCATCGGGGGAGGCGGCATCCCGTTGTTGGCGATCGATGCGACGGAGCTGGGCCAAGACCACGCTTTGCGCCACGCCATTGAGTCGGCTCTTGGCGTCGAGCGATTTGATCAACGCCTTGACATGCATCAACTGCAAGCCCTGGCGGTAGGTGTTGACCGACGTGCGAAGGTCTGCCTTGAAGATGGCTTCCGTGAGGTCATCCATGCATGACGAGAGGTCGTACGTGTTGCCATACAATCCGCTGTCCAAGATTCGCATCAACACATTGGGGTGGACGAGCTGGGCCAAGGCACCGCGCTGGGCACCCGCCACGCGGGCATGAACCTTGGGGTCTTCGCCGCCTCCGAAAAACCCAAATCCGCGGCGCTGGGCTTGCAGATACGCGAGCACGTGTGCCTGTGCCTCAAACGCGTCGGGGGCAAAGGCGTACTTCGCCAGGGCCTTCATGGCCGCCTTTTGGTCGGCTTCAGAAACCGGGGCGTACGGCGCAGCGCCGTCCAATTGCTCGGGCGTGGCGCGGTTGTACCGAACGCCGCCAATTTGACGGGTCATGATGCGCAGCTGCGTGGCGTACTCGCCCGTCAACGCGTAGTAGGCGCGCAAAACTTCTTGATGACTGTCCACGCCTGGTGCGAAGTTCTCCACGATGGTGGGGAGGAGGTCGTTCACGAGCTCGCAACGCTCAGAAGCATAGGCCACAGGGTCGCTGCTCAGATCGTAGATGTTTACGTCAGGGTTGATGCCGCGTCCCGTGCTGCGCATGTCGTCGGCGTCGTTGCCAAACTTCAACAAGGGGTCGGTGGAGCGTTCCAAGATGGCGCTCAAGCGCGACGCTTCTGCGTCCTCGTCGTCGAGTCCCACGCTGTATCCGTACTCGATGACCCACTTGTCGTAAGGGCCTGGGCTGTCGTCGTAGAAGCGTGTTTGATCAGACTTGTTTCGGGCGAAGTTGATGGATGGATACTCCATGACGGAGTTGCACATGCCGTGTTCTTCCACCTTGGAGGCGTCCTTGAGTTCATCGGGGCTGAGCATGGTGCTCGCGTGCATGTTGTGGCTCATGCCCAAGGTGTGTCCCACTTCGTGGAGCACCAAGCGATGCAAGGTTTGGCGCACGAATTCGGCGTGTTCTTCGTCGGTGAAGTTGTAGGCACGCATGGCTGCGGCGGCGAGCAAGCTGTTGCGACCCATGACGGTGCCTGCGTGGCAACGGCTCATCTGCTCGGCGAGCACCTCGCGCGAGGATCGACCTTCCATGTCTGCATCAAGCTCGGCATATTCTTCGTCCATCGCCTCTTCGATCATGCCGGCCTTCGAAAAGACTTCGGCACGCCAGAGGCGCCCGACCATGCCTCCGTACTCGAGCATGATGTCTGCCCCCAGGATTTCGCCCGTGCGAGGGTTCACGAAGCTCGGCCCGTACCCTGAGAATGGGGGCGAAGGTGAAGCGGTCCAACGGAGCACGTTGTACCTGACGTCTCCCGCATCCCACTCGGCGTCGTCGGGTTGCACCTTGACCACAACGGCGTTGGTGAACCCAAGAGGCTCAAAGGCCTGGTTCCATTTTTCAACCCCTTCCTTGATGATGGGGCGAAACTCTTCCGGCGTGGTGTTTTCAATCCACCACGTGATGGGTTTCACGGGCTCCGACATGGCGGCCGAAGGGTCCTTCTTTTCGAGGCGCCAGCGGTGAATCATGTCTTTCCAGGGCGTGGCTGAAACGCCGGTCAAGTCGTCGACTTCCGTCATGAAAAATCCGATACGAGGGTCGTCGGGACGAGGCACGAATCCTTCTTCGGGCATGGGCAAAAGCGCATGGCGGTACCCGACGGTCACGTAGCGACCGTCTTCGAATTCAGGCCCTCCCACGCTGGGGCTCCCGTTTTCGTACACGTAGTCGACCGACAATTCCGTGTTCATGGGGTAGTTGGCCACGGCCACCACTTTGCTCTTCGTCTTGCTGAGTTTGCCCAACGCGGACTTGCGTCCAGGACGCGAAGGCGGTTTGACCATCTGCAACTCTTCTTTGAGGAACAACGCATCGGCCGAAACAACAACCCCGGTGCTGTCCTCGGCTTCGATTTTGAGGCTGGCGAGGATGGGGGTGTTGAGGTTGGCTTGGGCCGCTTTGCTCAGGGCATTGTCGGCATCCACATGGAAGTTGGTGTTCTCTGCATGCACCTCGAGTTGGCCGAAGTGCCGGTGGAAGGTCACCACCTTGCTGCCGCGGTAGCTGCCACGGAAAAACCCACTGGAGACGACCCCGTCCTCTACCTGGGAGAAGTAGATGAATTCATTCTCCATGGCTTCGGCCGGGATGTGCATGTACATGCTGCCTTTGGCCGTGTCCTGGTAAAGGTTGAACAACCCTTCATTGAGCTTGAAGTCCTTGGTGAATTCCGCGGTGGTTTTCGCCTTGTCCTTCCCGCCCTTTTTCTTGGCATCGACTTGTTCCGTGTCGCCCTTTTTGGTCTTCTTCTTTCTTCCTTTTTGGGCCAAACTGTCCAATGGCATCACGCTCAGCAGGGCCGCGGCAAGGAAGGGTGCCGTCCAGCGCATCGTTCGTTTCATGAACGACAAGGTACCACGACTTTCAGGCCTGCAGCGTGTTATTTGAAACCGCGGATCTTTTTCAGTCCCTCGTACGCTTCTTGAACCTCGAGGAACCGGGATTCGGCCTGCTTGGCGTAGGCCTCGCCCATGTCTCTGACTTTGTCCGGGTGAAACTTCAGCGCGAGGCGTCGGTAGGCCTTTTTGATGTCTGCGTCGGTGGCGTCTCGGCCCACCTCAAGCACGGTGTAGGGATCAGGCTTGTCGCTGTGGAACGGCGCTTCAATTGACGCGCGGTCTTTGTCGCTGATGCCAAGTGCGGCAGCCATGCGTCGGATCAGCTCGATTTCGCGTGCATCCACGTTGCCATCGGCCCGCGCGATGCCATAGAGGTACTGGAGGAGCAGAAGCCGCTTGGCATGGGGCATGTTGGCCCGGATCTGCATGCATACCCCACGAACGTTCACAGGGTTTTTCAGGGCCTCGCGCAAAGCCAAAGTCAATTGTTCGGCTTGGGCTTGCCCAAAGTTGGATTTGAAGAACTGCTTGACGTAGTCCAATTCCGACTTCAGCACCTTGCCGTCGGCCTGCATGACCGCGGCACTCAATACCACCATGCTCA
>CAZKGY010000169.1:0-4370 GCA_964552305.1 uncultured Comamonadaceae bacterium | reverse complement strand
CTTGGGGTTGTTCGGCAGGACCGTTCGGGGTTTGAAGTGTGACGGCACCACCGAGTGGATGACCTCGATTTGGTCTTCGGGATAGTCCGTATGCTCCAGGATGCTACGCTTGGTCGCGTTCGACACCGCCACCACGCGGTCGCATTGCTTCAACGGCCAATCCAGCCAAACCTTCTTCATCAGCCATCGCTTCCAACCGCGATGCTCCTCCAAGAACCCGTTGTCGTGGACCGTGAGCACCGCCTTCCGGCTCTTCAAAAGCAACGCCGCGAAGTTGATGTCGCCCGTGATGTGAACGATGTCTGCGTCGAGTCGCCTTGCTTCAAGCGCGATGCGTAGGCGGTTCAAAATTCCCTCGCTGAACCAACTCGCCTCGCGCCACTCAATCTGCCACTCCGTGCCTTCAAAATGGAGCAACAACTCCCGGAAGGAGTTTTCAATGCTGAAGTTCCCTAGGGCTCGCTTTTTCCTGAAGTACCAAACCACCTTGGGCATGCGCCCAAATTAACCCACCAAGGGGTACGCGGAGAATTTGGCGCGGACGGCGTCGCCGACGCGCTGAATCACGGCCTCGTCTTCGGGGGCCTGAATCACGGCGTCCATCCACTCAACGAGCTCGACCATGTCTGACTCGACCAGACCACGGGTCGTGACGGCCGGCGTCCCCACGCGCATGCCCGACGTCACGAACGGCGATCGGGTGTCAAACGGCACCATGTTTTTGTTGACCGTGATGTGCGCACGACCCAGTGCTTGTTCGGCCACCTTGCCGGTCACGCCCTTGTTCGACAAGTCGATGAGCATGAGATGGTTGTCGGTGCCTCCACTGATGAGGTCGTAGCCACGCTCCACGAAGGCACCCGCCATCGCTTGGGCGTTGCGCACCACCTGCTGGCAGTAAGCCTTGTAGCTTGGCTTCAGTGCTTCGCCAAACGCGACGGCCTTGGCGGCAATGACATGCTCGAGCGGCCCGCCTTGCATGCCGGGGAACACTCCGCTGTCGAGCAACGAGCTGAAGTTGCGGACCGCCCCCTTCATGGTGGTGAGTCCCCATGGGTTCGGGAAGTCCTTGCCCACCATGATCACGCCACCACGAGGGCCACGAAGGGTCTTGTGCGTGGTGGACGTCACCACGTGGCAATGCGGGAGGGGGTTGTCGAGCAACCCTGCCGCGATGAGGCCGGAGGGGTGGGAGATGTCGGCCAACAAAATGGCCCCCACCTCGTCTGCGATCGCACGGAACCTGGCGTAATCCCATTCCCGGGCGTAGGCAGACGCCCCGCAAATGATCATTTGGGGCTTCTCCTTCTTGGCCGTGGCCTCCACCTTGTCCATGTCGATGCGCCCCGTCTCTTTCTCCACGCCGTAAAACGTGGGACAGTACAACTTGCCGCTGTAGTTGACCGGCGATCCGTGGGTCAAGTGCCCTCCATGAGCCAAATCAAACCCGAGGATCGTATCTCCAGGCTTCAAACAGGCCAACATGACCGCCGAGTTGGCCGAAGCACCAGAGTGAGGCTGGACGTTCGCCCATTCCGCCCCAAACAACTTGCACAAACGGTCGATGGCGAGCTGCTCCGCCTGATCCACGAACTCGCAACCACCGTAGTAGCGCTTGCGAGGTAGCCCCTCGGCGTATTTGTTGGTGAGCACGCTGCCCTGCGCCTCCATCACGGCGTCGCTGGCGTAGTTCTCCGACGCGATCAACTCGGCGCCTTCCACCTGCCTCACATGCTCGTTTTCCATGATGGCATGCAACTCAGGGTCTTGGCTGGCAATGGTCGCAAGGGCGGTGGCTGGGGACGTTTCCACGTTCATGGTTGGGGTCTTGAAAATGAAGGACCAAATCTAACCGCTACCTTTGACATGGCACGCATCCGCGCACAAAACCTCACCACAAAAGGGCACAAAATTCTTCACACCATCGGACCCATGTTGTACCTTGCTCCCATGCATTCCCTGATGCGCAACCTCCAAACAATCACACTGTTGCTCGCCTTAGGCACCACGGGGCTATTTGCCCCCATGGCTTCAGCGCAGTACAACTTGGATTACGGGTTCTGCATCGGAACCGGGAACTACCTCGGCGATATCGGGGGCGACAAGTTTGCTCGACGCGACTTCGTGGCTGACTTGCACCTGAACCAAACCCGCCTCTCCAGCCATGTCTTCGTGCGCTACCGCCTGTCACGTGTTTTTGCAGTCAGGGGCCAGCTCGGCACCGTGTACCTCCAAGACGACGACGCACTGACCTCTTATGTCCCGCGCGCTGCTCGAAATGCCAGCTTCCGCAACTTCGTCAATGAGCTAAGCTTTCGCTCTGAGATAACCCTATTCCAGCGCCCCTTGATTACCGGATATACGTCAAAATTCAGAGCAGGCTTGAACGTGTATGTCAGCGGGGGGATAACCGCATTTACACATGCACCTCAAGCCCAACTGGACGAAGATGCAGTGAGGGAACATTTCCCGGATGAGCAATCGGTAGTTCATCAAACCCTCATGGCGAGGGCATCAGGCGGTGAATGGTTGGACTTGCGGTCGCAGAAGACTGAGGGTGTTGAATATGGACTCGCTTCCGTTGGCTTCCCACTAGGGGGAGGTTTTTCCTTCATTGTCAACAACAAAATACGCTTTGGGATTGAACTCTTCTGGAACATTACCCTCACAGACTATTTGGATGATGTGAGCGGCACATATGCTGACCCCTCCACTTTGACTAGTGAGGGACTGGTGTTGAGTAGTCCAAGTTCGCAGGCTCAGATTAACACATTGGGTGTCGCGGCATGGAACGTAGCTGGCCACCAGTACAACCCCGAAGGAAGGACCATCCGCGGCAACCCCGAAAACAACGACAGCTACGGCACCCTCCAGGTGACCGTGAGCAAGGTGGTCCGTGGTTCGAGTCGTTTCCGCGACTTCACGTACGGCAAGCGCCGACGCACCGTGAAGCGCAAGGCCCCCAAGCCAGGCAACCGAGGCATTGGACGTGGCCGGGCCAAGTTCTGACGCCCAGGCGACGATCCATCCATCGCGCCTCGAGCGCAACTCCACATGCCTGCCTCCCCTCCCCGCAACGAATTGGCGCAAGAGACTTCGCCCTATTTGCTGCAGCATCAATGCAACCCGGTTCATTGGAAGGCTTGGGGCGAGGCCGCGTTTGAAGAAGCAGCCAGGATGAACAAGCCCATCATTGTGAGCATCGGGTACAGCGCCTGCCATTGGTGCCACGTGATGGAACACGAAACGTTCGAAGACGTCGAGGCGGCCGCCTTCATGAACGAGCACTTTGTCTGTGTCAAGGTGGACCGCGAAGAACGGCCCGACGTGGACCAGGTGTACATGGACGCCGTGCAACTCATGACGCAAAGGGGCGGATGGCCGTTGAATTGCGTGGCCATGCCGGACGGCAGGCCGATTTGGGGTGGGACGTACTTCCCGAAGGCGCAATGGCTGAAGGCCCTCGAAGGGTTGGTGGCCGTGTGGCAAGACGAGCCAGAGACCGTGCGAGGCTACGCCGACCGGTTGAGCCAGGCGGTGCAGGCGTTGCACGAAGCCCCCCTCGTCAAGGCTGACGGCGAGACTTCTGAGGCCGACGAGGCCATGGAGGGGTTGATGCGGCAATGGCAGGCCACTTGGGATCCGAACCACGGGGGACGATTGGGGGCACCCAAGTTCCCCTTGCCTGCCCAAGCGTCCTTCTTGTTGCGGTGGTCTCAACAGCCAGGCGCACCTCTGACCAAGGAAGCGCGCAGCCATGCCTTGCGCACGTTGGAAGGCATCGAGCAAGGGGGCATCCACGACCACGTGGGTGGGGGCTTTGCGCGCTACAGCGTGGATGGGGCTTGGCACGTACCCCACTTTGAGAAAATGCTCTACGACAACGGCCAAATGCTTGTGGCCTTGGCTGACGCCCATCAGGTGGAAGCGCGCGCCACGAGGGTGCGTGCCATGGAAGGCACGGTTGATTGGATCTTGCGCGAGATGGACAGCGCCTCGGGTGGGTTTCATGCGGCGATGGACGCGGACAGCGACGGAAGCGAAGGGGCGTACTACGTTTGGCGGGACGAAGACCTTGTGCAGGCCTTGCCTGAACGAGGCATGCGGGAGGCAGTGGTGCGCGCGTTCGGCGTCGGCGGGGCGAGCCTTTGGGAGAATGGGGTCAACGTGCTTCGGCGCACCTCTCGGGAGGGCCCCAACGAGGCCGTCCAAGATGCGTTGCAACGCATGTCCGACTGGCGTGACAGCCCTGCCTCGGGAAGGAGCAAGCCGGGCTTGGACGACAAGGTCATCACCGGGTGGACCGCCTTGGCGACGAAGGGACTGACGCGAGCGGGGCGGGTGTTGGGACGTCCCGAGTGTGAGGCGCG
>CAZKGY010000168.1:0-4424 GCA_964552305.1 uncultured Comamonadaceae bacterium | reverse complement strand
AGTAGTCGTCGCCGTTCTGGTCTTGGGCCAAACCCACGATGTGCATCAAATGGTCGTCGGTGGTGGCGTGGCTGTCGAACGCTCGCTGGCGGTCAGCCTGCGACACCTTTTGTTCTTCAATCACCTCGTTCCAAAGCTTGCCCTTGTCCTCCTCGGTAGGCAACAACGCCATGCCATGCTTGAAGCTGAATCCCCGCTCCGAAACATCCGCATCCCAGGCCACGGTGTAGCCATTCATCACCGCGTTGCGCACCAAACGCGTCAAGTCTTCGATTGGGAGGTTCAAAAACGACCCTCTTGAAAAGTTGTCTGGCACCTCGAGCACAAACGTCTCTCCGAATTCATGGTGCGTGAAACTGGTCAAACTCACGTAGGCGTCGGGGTCAATCCCCAAACGGTCCCGGAAAGACTCCGGCGTGTAGGACTTGCCTTCGAATTCAAAAGCGCTTGGCAAGGGTCCCAAGTACGCATCGCAAATGCCTTCCACCGCGTCCTTCCAATCGTCAGAGAGCACCGAGCGCCCTTTTAAGGCTTTCATGGTCGCTTCCAGCACCGCATCCAGCTCGCCGTGGTTGTGCTCGCCTTCGCCTCGATCCAAGCCTGTGAATGCGAATTCGGGGACCAATCCGTACCCACTCGCCGCGTTCAACACGTCGTGGCACAAGCTGCCCGGACCAAATTGATGGAGTCCATGGTGGCGGAGGTACATGTCCGCCTTCAAAGGATAGGTGTAGCGCACGGAGGCCATTTCACTCAGGTCGACCACCTCGCCTGTGATGCGCGCCGCTTCGCTTTCGAGGAAGCTCGTCGTGGAATAGCTCCAGCAAGTGCCTGTTCGACACTGGTCTTTGACGGAAGTGGCAGTCAAGTCCGCCAGCGTCTTGAACGTGTAAAGGGGCGAGTCGCTTCCCTCTTCCTGCGCCTGGGCTGGCGCCGCCAGCGTCAGGCATGCCAGCACCACTGGTCCAATCAATCGATGTTGCATGGGGGGAATTTACAACCAACTACTCCCCCCTAACCCATCGGTCGTGCAAGGATTTGTCACAGCAGGTTGTGACCAACGTGGTGCTCCGCAACAGCCGATCAGAACGAGGCACGAACGAAGTCTCCGATTTGGGACGGAATCATCCACGTGATGAACAGTGCACCATTCCACACCTTGTTTTCCTGCAAGCCCAGCTTCACGTTGTCACGGCTGACCCGGAGATTCAGTTCGATGCGCCCGCCCTCTTGGAACGCCACATCGACTCCGGCGCCCACGTAGGCGCCCGTGCCCCATTGGGTGAGCAAGCCACTCGCGCGATTCAGTGGCCCGGCCCCATTGTTGACCATGGTCAGCAAGTCCAGACGGTAAGGTTGAAGCTGCCCCGGTGCACTCGCCATCAACAGGTAGTTTTCTTCCAACGAGTACGCCGTGGCCAAGCCCCCGAATTCCATGATCCAAGACAAGCCTTCTTGCATGTACACGGACGTTCGGTAGCCCAAGGAAACGTTCAAGCGATTCTCCTTGCCCTCAATGCCAAAGTCTTCCGTCGCCACGTTGCCCTGCCCTTGGTCCGGCAACACCCCCACCTGCTCCAAGGACCACGCGCCTTCTGCCGTCAACTGAATCGCATCCAAGCTCACCACCAGGGCCGTTTCTGGATTCCAGAATTTGGCCATCTTCAATCCAAACGACAGCGCCGGACGGTATTGCATCAACGGAAAACTGTAGACATCCCACCCCGGCGATTCGTTCAAGATGCCGACAATGGGGTTGGTTTGTTGGAATTGGGCCAATTGCTCCAACCGCCTCTTGATGGTCCAAAGCTGCGCAGCGCCATCAGGGAGGTCGACCCCTTGGTATCCATCCTTGCCGTATCCGTCATAAATGCCTGCAGGCGCGGGCGCTCCACGGTAGACGCCGATGTTCATCCCAAACTCAATCCCGTCGCGTCGTTCCACGCTGTAGTCTTCCTCGTTGCCAGGCACCACCATTTGGGCCACCGCTTGGGCAGAGATCCAAGCGACCAAGAGCCACGACAACCGCTTCGTCCAAATCATGGCACAAAGGTGAAACAAAAAAAAGGGAGGCAATATTCCTACAATGCCGATGGGTTTTGTATATTGGGGTATGGTCTTGACGCCCAATGCTTGTTTCGTTGCGTGTTGCTGTTGTCCAATCCCCCCGTTAGGGAGCGTTTGAGACAACACCTTCATGCACGTGCATTCGAAAGTTTGTTGACAAGAGCCTCCCACCCCGGGAGGCTTTTTTTTTTACCCACTTGACACATCCATCATGCTCAGCTTCATCAACGAGATTGACGACCCCATTGTCCAAAAGGACATCCTGGATTTGAATCGACGCATCCTTCGCTTCAAAGAAGGCACCATCGACGAAGAGCGGTTCCGCAGCCTGCGTCTCGCTCGAGGGGTGTATGGCCAGCGACAGCCCGGGGTCCAAATGATCCGCATCAAGGTTCCCATGGGCCTCCTGTCTTTTGGCCAATTTCGCGCCATCCTCGATGTGTGCGACGAGTACAGCACGGGCAAGTACCACTTGACCACACGCCAAGACATCCAGATCCATCACGTCAAGCTGGAAGACAGCCCGGAACTTTGGGCCAAGCTGGAAGCGAGCCAGGTCACGTTGCGTGAAGCATGCGGGAACACCGTGAGAAACGTCACGGCCTCGCCCATGGCTGGACTCGATCCTGAAGAACCGTTCAACGTCCTCCCGTGGGCGGATGCTTTGTGGAAGTTCTTCCTGCGCAACCCTGTGTGCCAAGAGATGGGGCGCAAATTCAAGGTCGCCTTTTCCAGCAGCCAGCGCGACACAGCCCTGGCCGTGATGCACGACCTGGGCGTCATTCCCGTCCTCGGACCAAACGACGAGCCCGGGTTCAAGGTGCTCGTTGCGGGTGGACTTGGGGCCCAACCTGCCCCTGCCGACGTCCTTCACGAGTGGTTGCCCGCCGAGGAGTTGATTCCATGGACGGAGGCCATTTTGCGGGTGTTCGACCGCGAAGGAGAGCGCTCCAAGCGACAAAAAGCACGACTGAAGTTCTTTTACCAATCCATGGGACGCGAGGCCCTTCTGCAGGCAGCGACACGAGAGTTGGAGGCCCCCTCCGGAACCTTTCCCGTGGTCGAGCCTTCGAATTACGTTCCACGCCCAACACCCGCGGTGACCCCAGAGGTGGCACCCGTCGGCCACAAAACGTGGCGAAAGGCGAACGTCTTGGTCCAAAAGCAAGACGGCCTGCACGCCGTCGGCATACGCGTTCCGCTCGGCGACGAAACGACGGAACGAACCCGCGCGTTGCTGGATGCCTTGGAACCACTGACCGGCGGAACCATCCGTGTCACCCAAACCCAAGACTTGCTGTTGCCTGACGTCGTGGAGGCAAACCTTCCAGCCATCCACAACATCCTCCGCAACCAAGGATGGGACCATTTGGGTTTTCAATCAGGGGCAGACGTGACGTCTTGTCCGGGCACCGACACCTGCAATTTGGCCATCAGCAACAGCACCCACCTCAGCATGGTGCTCGAATCGTTGATTGAAGAAGAATTCCCGCACTTGATGTTCGACAAGGAATTTTCCATCAAGATCAGCGGTTGCATGAACGCCTGCGGCCAGCACAGTTTGGCCTCGTTTGGGTTGCATGGAAGCAGCCTTCGCAGGAATGGCCAAATGATGCCTGCCATGCAGATTTTGGTGGGGGGAGGCAAAACGTCCTCTGGCGACTGGCAATTCGCCAAGAAAATCATGAAGCTCCCGTCCAAACATGTGCCGGACGCGCTTCGCACCGTCTTGATTGACTTCGAACAACGCCAACAACCCCACGAGACCTTCGCCGATTACTTCCTGCGCGTGGGCGACCGCTACCACTACGAGTTGCTCCAACCCCACGTGGAGGGCGAAGACGAACAGCTCTTCGTCGACTGGGGCAGCGATGTCGCGTTCCAGCCACAAATTGGCGTGGGCGAATGCGCCGGCGTCGTGATTGACCTGGTGTCCACCTTGCTCCTGGAAGCCGAGGAAAAGCTCGGCTTGGCAGAAGAGGCCTTGGAGGAAGGGCGTGAGGGTCATGCCATGTACCACGCTTACGCGGCCCAAATCGCAGGCGCGAAGGCCTTGCTTGTGCAGGAAGGCGAGGCCACCAACACGTACGCCAAAATCATGGACTCTTTCGACCTCAAGTTTGTCGCGACGGACAAGATTCACATGGCCAGCGGCTCGTTCTCCGCACAAGTCATGGCCTACGTGAGCCCCTCGCGTGCCAACGGTTTCGCCCAAACCTACGTCCAAGTCGCCGCCGAATTCCTGGCCTCGCTCCGGGCATTCCACCAATCCCACCCCACTTCCAAAGCTTCGTGACATGAGCCTCATCCATCCCTACAATCAAGCACACTTGTGGCTGGTCAGCGCAGGGCCCGGT
>CAZKGY010000167.1:0-4426 GCA_964552305.1 uncultured Comamonadaceae bacterium | reverse complement strand
CCTCTCCGTCTTCGGAATCCTTGACGAACGTGACGCTTTGGTTTTGAAGTCCGTTGTTGCGGGTCAAGAAGACCTTCTCTCCGATGCGTCGAGGAATACCAACCCGCGGGTGGTTGAACAACGCCTCGCACCGGTCACGCAACGCCTCTCGATCCTTCAGCCCGTCCAAGTAAGTCCGCGCCGTCGATGCTTGGGCGGCCACCCAAGCCATCACTTCTTCGTCTCGATCGTCTTCCAGCCAGCGGTACGGATCGGCCACCGGAGTGTCCCACAAGGTGTCGACCACGTCAACGGTGCGCGTTTCAGGGTATGTCATGGGAGCGGAAGGGTTGTTGATGCAGGCAGCCAAAGAGCCCACAACCAAGGCCAGCAAGGGCCATTGAACAAGGTTTGTCATGGGCCAAATGTACCGACCTTGTGGCGCGGCATCTGCGAACCCAGGCGACAGTTATCCCGTCGCCAAGCAAAGTTTTTAGTCTTTGACCCGATTGAATCGCAGCATCTTGAGCATCCACTTCGGGAGGGCCTTCCCTTGAGGACGCTTGCGCGTGTCCAAGTACCAATTCAACGATTTGAGGATGGGGATTTTGTGGGTCTCCACAAACTCAATCCACGTGCCATCGGGATCCTCCACGTAGGTAAACTGGCCACTGGCTTCGCCCATATCAAACGAGGAAGCGCTGTTCACGGTGAATGGGAATCCTGCCGCCTCCAACTCCTCACCCAGGGCATCCATGTCGCGCACATCCCAGCATAGGTGAATGAACCCGAGGTCACCCCAGTAACGATTTTCGAAGAGGTTGCGAGGCGTGCGATCCATGGCTTGCACGAGCTCGATTTCCCCACCGCCAAGCAACTCGCTGAAGGCACCGGCTGTGGGTTGGGAACGCTTGAGCACGACGCGACGGAAGGTCTGTTCGCCGCCCGGCAGCGGTGCAAACGCGGGATGCACGCCGGTTTCGTCCATGACCACGTGGTCGTAGCCGAGCACATCTCGGTACAGTTTGAAGGCCTTTTCCACGTCGCTGACCCCCAAAACAGCTCCCCCGACCCCGCCCCCATAGGCGGCTGGACCGAACCACTCCGTGCTTTCGACGACTTCGAAGAGGTACCCATGCGGGTCTTTCAGGTAAAAGTGCTTGCTGCCATCGGGACGAGTGTGCACAGGGCCCAACGACGCGATGCCTCGGCGGGCATGCTCTGCGTGCATCGCATCGGCGTCCTTGCATTTGACCTTGCAAATGAAGATGCCGGTGTCGCCTAGCTGGCCTTCAAAGGCAGCCGGTTGGGGTTCACGGCTGGTGAATTGCCAAATCTCCATCCCTGCTCCGCCTCCCATGTGCAACGCCAGCGCCGCGTGCCTTGCGTGAACCTCATTGCCCGTGTAGCGCGTCATCAGCCCCGCTTCAGCGGCTTCCTCAAACATTCGGATGTCAATACCAAAGGCGTGACGATACCACTTCCAAGCCTTGTGGACATCGGGGATGCCGATGCCGATTTGCTGAATGCCGCTGATGAGTTTTCCCATGGAACAAAGATGATTCACGTCTCGAATCGCCTCGTGTGCCAATGGGTGGTTTTGTCCACAGGCTCCGTGGGAAACCCCATGGCCTGGATGGCCTTAGCGCAACAGGGCTTTGCCTGACGACACTGCACCCCAAACGACCAAACCGCCGGTGGCACCCAAGACCATGTCTGACAGCACCGAAGGCCAGGCATACAGGACGTCGTGCACCCAAGGAAGGTGGTGTTGAAAGATGCCTCCGGACACAAGAAGCAAGGCCACGGTTCCGATGGCTCCGAGGGCCTTGATGACCCAAGGCAGTGCGGACACCAGCAACAGCCCCAACCTTTTGACAAACCGGCCTTCCCTTTTCATCAGTGCAAGCCCCGCGTCATCCATGCGCACCAACAGCGCGACGAGGCCGTAAACCCCCACCGTGGCGAGCACCGCAATGATGGAGACGACGACTGCTTGAACGGCAAGCGACGCCTCGAGCACTTGACCCAAGGCAAGGATGACGATTTCAACAGAAAGGATGAAATCGACGGTGACCGCGGAACGGATTCGTTCGGCTTCCGACGGCCCCTGGGTGTCGTGGTGCGTTCGGCTGGGTCGGATGTAGTGAACCACCTTTTCCACCCCTTCATACGACAGATACAATCCTCCCGCAACCAGAATGGGCTCGATGAGCCACGACGCCCACGCACTCAAGACGAAGGCCAAAGGCAGGATGATCAACTTGTTCAAGAAGGATCCCTTGGTGATGGCCCACAAAACAGGGAGTTCCCTTGACGCAGAAAACCCCACGGCTTTCTCTGCATTCACAGCGAGATCGTCGCCCAAGATGCCCGCCGTTTTCTTGCCGGCCACCTTGGTCATGGCAGCCACGTCGTCCATCAGCAAGCCGATGTCATCGAGCAACGCAAAGAGTCCTCCTGGCATGGGGCCAAGGTAAGTTGGTGGAGGTCAGCCCCGTTGGTTTTGGCTGCGAAACCTGGTCACGCCGTCCGTGCGTTTCGCCCCGTGCTTCGTCGACCGTCCCTTCACCCGCTTGCGCCACATGCGAAACGAGCTCGGCTTCATGTGAGACCTCATCAAGGCGCGGACTTCGTTTTCCTTCAGGCCAAATTGCATTTCAATCGCCTCGAATGGCGTGCGGTCCTCCCACGCCATTTCCACGATTCGGTCCACGGTGGCTTCGTCCATGGAAGCCAACTTCCCTTTCCACGATTCGGCGTCAATTGGCAACATGCCTCAACAACACCGCGGCAATTGGCTTGTTCACGTGAACATGGCCATGCACGACAACAAAAAAAGGGCGCCCGCATGGACGCCCTTTCCAGGATAGGTCTTCAGAAGGTCACTCCACCTCGACGTGGAAGCCTGTCTCCATGCTCACGTTCGCGTTGCACGTGGCCTTCATTTCGAAATGGTATTCGCCTGCGGTTGTAGGCACTGGCACTTCTGCCGTGAATGACACAGGCGTGCCATCCGTGGAGCCCGCGGCATCGATGACGAAGGACCAGACATCCTCTTCCGTGGCTTCGTCAATGAGCTCGAGTTCGGCGGACAGGATGCCGTCGCTGTCGGCGACCGTTCCCACGATTTCCACAGTCGTGCCTGCAGCCCACATGGGCTCTCCGTGCCATGAGTCGGGGCTTTCGCCGTTCACTGTGGTCAGGGCAAATTCAGGAATGTGGGTGTTTTCGACGTGAAGGTCCGTGTTGTATGTGGCCGTGTTGCCAGCGGCATCCACCACATCGACGATGAGGTGCCAAATGCCACGTGCAGTCAACGGCACGTCCACGTGCAGTTCTGCTTCCGCCTCGGTGCCTTCCAAGTTTGCCGTTTCCAACACGGCCCAATCGGTGCCGCTGTGCAACGTCAGGCCATGCTCGTGGCCATCGTCGTCTTCATCCTCGTCCTCGTGCGCGTGGCCTTCCCCGTTGTGGATGTCCCACCGAACTTGGCTCAGGCCTTCGTTGTCGCAGAACAAATCTTCAAGGTCGATGTGGTCTCCTGCCTCGGCTTCCACTTCGTCAGCGAGGACGCTGTTCATGGCGCCTGCTTCCGTGCAAACAGTGGGTGCTTCGGTGTCGGTGTTGTCGCATGAGGTCAATGCGGCGGCAAGCAACAGGCAAGCCGCTGCCGAATTGAATTGAATGTTCATCGTGATTGATGTTTTTAGGGTTGTTTGATTGAATGATTCAATGTCTTTGTGTATCCAAGCTGAACCCACCTGCCTTGGGCGACAAGGCCCAGAGCTCGGTAGGCGCTGGTGTGATCAAGCCACTCGCGGTTGAACGCGTTTTGGACTTCCAAGGACAAACGTCCAGAAGCGGTGGTTTGATGGAGTGTGATGTCCACCAGGAATGCGCCTGGCGTAAGTGATTCGTTTCGTGCAGTCAGGTTGGCGGGGGCGATGGCACGGCATCCCACGTTGATGGACCATCCCGAGGGCGTGGAACCTTCCCACTCCAACCTACCTTGGGCGGGCGTCGTGAACGGCAAGCCCAAACCTGTTTGGAGGTCCCACTGCCCCAAGACGGAACCATCAAAGGCAATACGGTGGCGGGAGAAGGCGACGCCCACTCCCCCTTCCAATCCTGTTCGAAAGGCATCGTTGGCCCGGAATTCATAGACCTGCCCGGCATGAGAAATGGGGGCAAACCGGGCGCTGGGCGTGATGGAGATGAAGCCGTCATGCAAGGCTGCAAAGCCCTGAATGTTCCAATGAAAACCTGGCGACTGCGTATCATGGTTCAACCGGAAGCGTCCTTCCACGGCCCATTCTGTGCCCAGGTTGGGGTTGCCTTGTTCGAAGCGGAACGAACCGTGGTGGATGCCGTTGGCTCCCCACTCGTGGTTGCTCGGGACACGGCCGTAAGCCACAAGCGTGACCATGCCCGCCGTGGAACGGTG
>CAZKGY010000166.1:0-4454 GCA_964552305.1 uncultured Comamonadaceae bacterium | reverse complement strand
GCACTCGGTACGTAATTGCACGCCATGGTGTCCGTACAACCCGAAGTGCAACCCGGATGGTGTACAGAAATTAGGTCGGCGCTGCCGACTTCGTGGATAGCTGACGGAATACCACGCGCGTCTTTCACGCGGCCAATGAACCGTCCCCGCAAACCATTGACCAAAATTCATGATCTTGCCAGCATGAATCGAATCGTGCACCTCGTCGTGAAGTACCTCTACGCCTTGTTCCTTTTGGGCTCAGGGGTCAAGCATCTGTACAACATCTACTGGGCGGACGCCTCGATCATGGCCACCGGGTACCCTGAGCCTGAGGCGCAGGCCTTCGTGACGGCGGTCTTGGCGACGAAGTTCCTGTTGCCTTTCATCTGCACCGCCAAACTCCTGGCAGGCGTGCTGATCGTTCTCCCAGGGAGGGAGCAACTGGGCGTGCTCATGGCCTTCCCCTACGCCCTGGGCATGCTGATGTGGGGCATCTTCATGGTGCCCAGCCACATCGTCATCATGTCGGCGATTTTCTTGCTGAATGCCCTGCTTGTTTGGGCCAATTGGGGCGCCTACAAAGGGCTGCTGGTCCAACGCTGATCAGCGCTGGATCTCGAGGAATCCTTGGAAGGTCTCAAATTGCTGGGTCGTGGACTCAAGCACCCAGAAATAGGTCGCTGACGGGAGCGGTTCGCCGCGCATGTTGGTGCCATCCCACGTGTTCATGTACGGTCCTTGGTGCTCAAACACCAACCCTCCCCAACGGTTGTACACATGGATCATCAAGTCGGGGAAGTCCGAGCCATTGCGAATGAACCAGCGGTCGTTCAACCCGTTGTTGTCCGGGGAGATGAATTCGTAGGGCTGCAACGACATGGGCTCAAAGCACGCCATGTCAAACGACGTCTCGTACACGCAACCCATGGCATCCACGACCGTCACTCCGTAGGCGCCTTCCGCCATGTCTGCAAGGGCGGTTCCTTCTGTGCCGTCCTCCCACGTGTAGGCGTAGGGCGGGGTGCCACCGAATGCCATCACCTCCATGGAACCCAACGCGTACCCGCAAGTCGTTTGGACGGAGTCGAGTAACCCGACCATCAGCATCTCTGGTTCCTCCACCTCAAATTCGAACGTCTCGGTGCACAAGCCTGCGTTCGTGACCGAGACCTCGTAGTTGCCCGCCGGAACGTCTACCAGTGCGCTGCCATCGCCTGCCAACGGCGACCACGCGTACGTCAAGTCGAAGCCTGTGTCGTCAACCAACAGGTCCACCGCGCCGTCGCTTGCACCCGCACAGGTCGTCGGCACCACCACCGCATCAAGCAACGCGTTGCTCGGCAGGTCCACCACGTTGTACTGCGCTTCGAACGCCTCCGAACAACCAGGCGACTCCACGAAAAGTGAGACGGACACAGAGCCAGGCTCGCTCACGACGAGTGTCACGGATGATACGTTCGACTCAAACCCATCCGGGCTGTCGGTTCCTTGCCACAGAATGTCGACACCCAACCCAGGCTCCCAGCCCTCCGCCGAGGCCATCGGCTGAGGCTCGTTCAAGCACATTTCGTCGGGACATACCAAAGCCACCCCGGCCCCTTCGCTCCACTCAAACGACATGGTCACCACGCTGTCGCAACCCGCTTCGTTGATGGTTTGATGGGTGTAGGTTCCCGTGGCGGTCAATGTTTGGCCATTCCATACGTAAGGTTCGCATGCAATGGCCTGCTCGTACACGGTTGAGCTGAAATCAAGCTGCACGTCGTAGGTCACGATGCTGTCGCAACCGAATTGGTTCGTCTCTTCCACGTCGAACGACGCCACCTCAGTGATCCAAACCGAGTTGACCTCCACGCTGTCGCACCCAGTCACCGAAACGACGCTGAACTCCGGCGCATTCAAGGTGAAATCGATCGTCACCAAGCTGTCGCAACCTTCTTCGCTAACGAAGGTGAACGGGTACATGCCCGTCGCATCCAGCGTCACGCCGTTCCACGTTTGCGGGGCACAAAACATCCATGCCTCTTGGACGTCGTAGGAAGGCGAAATCGTCAAGGTCAATTGTTCCTGAATGGGGCATCCATTCACGTCCACAGTGTCGTGGTCAAACACCCCTGACGTCCACAAGGTGTCGCCGTGCCAAACGTAATTGTCGCATCCTGAATCCGTCAGGGGAATCAAAGGCATGTCAGTCAATTCGAAGGCAACGGTAGTCACGCTGTCGCATCCATGCACGCTGACGCCGGGGTGGGTGTAATCGCCGGTGGCGTCCAGGATGATGCCATTCCACTCTACAGGAACGCAGCTTGTCAATGCCTCGTCCAAGTCGTATGAAGGGTAAACTTCCAGGCTCAACACGGCCGTGCTGTCGCAGCCCACCACATTCTCCGTCGACCAGCTGTACTCGCCCGTGCTCACGTACGTGTTGCCGTTCCAGGTGAAGCTGTCGCAGGCAGTCTCGGAAGTCTCTGAGTAAGTGGCATCCAAAAGCGTGAAGTCCAGCGTCGTCACGCTGTCGCAACCGAATTCCGTCACCGTCGAGAAGACGAACGTGCCCGAACTGGTCAAGGTTTGGCCTTCCCACTCGATGGGATCGCAGCTCGACGAAGTCACCGTCAAGTCATGGGACGGATGAACCGTCAAATCCAACAAAACCTCCGCCGTGCATCCATCTGAGTTGGCGCTCGTCCACAGGTACGTCGTGTCGCTGGAGAAGGTCAGACCGTTCCAAACCACGCTGTCGCAAACCTCAATCACTTCTTCGCTGTAGCTCTCTTCAAGCAGGGTGAACGTGATGGTCGTCACGCTGTCGCAGCCATGTTCGCTCACCCCCTCAAACACGTACTCTCCCGTCGCCACAAGCGTCATGCCATTCCATTCAATTGGTGCGCAGCTCGACTCATTTTCAGAAAGGTCGTACGTCGGCTCAATGGTCAAATTCAACAGCGCCGTGCTGTCGCAACCCCCCGCGTTGGTGCCCAACCATTCGAATGCGCCATCCTCCTCGTACAGGACGCCGTTCCACTCGAGTTCGTCGCAGCCAAGCGTGTCGGTCACCGACATCGTCGCCTCCAAAAGGGTGAAATCAAGCGTCGTCACGCTGTCGCATCCAAACTCGCTCACCCCTTCAAACACATACTCGCCCGTCGCCCCGAGTGTCATGCCGTTCCACTCAATCGGCGTGCAGCTCGAGAGGCTGTCTGGGAGGTTGTACGAAGGAACGATCGTCAGGTTCAACACGGCCGTGCTGTCGCAGCCCACCGCATTCTCCGTCGACCAGCTGTACTCGCCCGTGCTCACGTACGTGGTGCCGTTCCAGGTGAAGCTTTCGCAGGCAGTCTCGGAAGTCTCGGAAGACGTGGTATCCAAGAGCGTGAAGTCCATCGTCGTCACGCTGTCGCAACCGAATTCCGTCACCGTCGAGAAGACGAACGCGCCCGAACTGGTCAAGATTTGGCCTTCCCACACAATGGGATCGCAGCTCGACGAAGTCACCGTCAAGTCATGGGACGGATGAACCGTCAAATCCAACAAAACCTCCGCCGTGCATCCATCTGAGTTGGCGCTCGTCCACAGGTACGTCGTGTCGCTGGAGAAGGTCAGACCGTTCCAAACCACGCTGTCGCAAACCTCAATCACTTCTTCGCTGTAGCTCTCTTCAAGCAGGGTGAACGTGATGGTCGTCACGCTGTCGCAACCATGTTCGCTGAAGGTCTCATGCACGTATGTCCCTGAACTGCTCAATGTTTGGCCATTCCAGTCCAATGACTCGCAGCTTGACTCGCTCAGTTCAAAGTGAAACGTGGGGTAAATCTCCACCTCGACCACCGCCGTGCTGTCGCAACCCTCCGAGCCAACGGTCAACCACTCGTAGGTTCCTGATTCGCTGTAGGTGTCGCCATTCCAAACGAATTGATCGCACCCAGAAGCTTCGGTGAAAGAACTGGTTGACTCAAGCAGCGTGAAATCCAAAGTGGTTACGCTATCACAACCGAACTCGGTGAATCCATGGTACACGTAAGTTCCTGTTGCTGACAACAACATGTCATTCCAAACGGCGGGTTCGCATGCCCTTGTCGAGTCTTGAAGATTTGGGTAGGAAGGGTAAATTGTCAAATCAAGAACTGCGACACTGTCGCAGCCCTCCACGCCTGACCCCTGCCATACGTGCACTCCAGTTGCTGTGTATGTCGAGTCGTTCCACTCGAACGTTTCGCACACCTCAACATGCACCATGGATGAATCCGTAGAAACATCACCGTCACAGTTGCAAGCGTCTTGGGCGATTTCATAGCACCCGCATTCGTAAACCGCTCCTGGGCCCCCGCAAATGCCACATTCGTCCAAAACCAACTCACCTCCACAATTCCCTGCACAATCGAACTCCAAACACGTCCCATCCTCGATTGTTGCTAAAGGATCGTAGTTGCAAGCCGCTGGATCCGTGCAACCGTAGCACGTGAAATCGCAGG
>CAZKGY010000165.1:0-4472 GCA_964552305.1 uncultured Comamonadaceae bacterium | reverse complement strand
TGGGGTTGTTCGAAGCGCATGTGCCGCTGAACTCGCCGTCGGGCTTGACCAAAATTTTGATGGCGATGCCCGCCACGCCAAGCGCCAGCAATCCGACAGCCAGGACAATTGTTTCCCAGTTCATGGCGTCAAAAATACAGCGGGGTCAACCAATGATGTTTCGCACATCCTTGAAGAACGTGCGCAAGGCTTCCTTGGGTTCGATGCCCTCTTTGGCGGCTTGTTCCAAGACGCGCTTGGCCCCAAGGATGTTGGTGAGTTGGTCGCCGAGCTCGGCCACGTCGTTGGACTCTTCGTCCAATGCATTGTAAACCTCGGCTTCGAGGATGTCCAGCCCTGCCAAATCGTATTCGGCAATCAGTTTGCGGATGGCGGCAGCGTTCATGAGGCGACTTGTTGGACCAATTCAGAAACCCGGTCTTTCTTGGCTGTGGCAAACTCTTCGAGCAAGGCCCCGTCCTTGAACCCTGCGAAGTAGGGCAGATCGTTGATTTTGAAGGCCTCCTTGACATCCATGTGTTCCTCCACGTCCACGTCGACGAAGGTCACCTCGCTGTGTGCGGGGTCTTCCTTCAATTTGGTCACGTGTGGGGCCAGCAGTTTGCACACGCCGCACCATGAGGCGTGGAAGCGAATGACCAAGCGGGGCTGGGATTTGATTTGATCGACGAGGGATGGCAAATTCATGGCTAATCGAATGTGTGTTGCAAAGGTGCAAACAAACGTGGTGGCCTTGTGTTCCCCAAGGCACAAAGCAAAGACCGGAAGAAGCGACGCGTACCTTTGGGGCATGAACAGCAGAGAGACCCAGTTGAAGGCGTTTGAGCGCTTGCTTGACATCATGGATGACCTGAGGGAAAAGTGCCCTTGGGACCGCAAGCAAACCTTCGAGTCGCTTCGCCATTTGACGATTGAAGAGACGTACGAATTGGCGGACGCCATTTTGGACGGGGACATGGAGGAGGTCAAAAAGGAAACGGGAGACCTGCTGCTTCACATGGTGTTTTACGCCAAACTCGGTTCGGAACGCCCCGCATCAGAGGGCGGGTTTGACATCGCCGATTCCCTGAACGCCATCTGCGACAAATTGGTGGAGCGGCACCCGCACATTTACGGAGACGTGGAGGCCAACGACGAAGAAACGGTCAAGGCCAACTGGGAGAAGCTCAAGTTGAAAGAAGGCAAGAAGTCCGTGCTTGAAGGGGTGCCCAAGTCGTTGCCGAGTTTGGTCAAGGCCTACCGGGTTCAGGACAAGGTGCGTGGGGTGGGCTTTGATTGGGACGACGTCTCACAGGTTTGGGACAAGGTCCAGGAAGAGCTTGGCGAGTTGCGAGAGGAACTGGATGCCCAAGCCGTGGACAAAACCCGCGTGGCCGACGAGTTCGGCGACGTTCTGTTTGCCCTCATCAACTACGCCCGCTTCGTGGACGTCAACCCAGACGAAGCCCTCGAACGGACGACCCGCCGTTTCATGGAGCGCTTCCAACACCTCGAAACGGCCGTGGCCTCAGAGGGGAAGGACCTTGCTGCGATGGACTTGAAGGAAATGGACGTGTATTGGGAACGCGCCAAGGCCCACTTCAATCGTTGAGTTTGGCCTCGACTTGTCGGACAAACGACGACACCCAAAGCCCGTATTGAAGCCCGCTGGGGTGCAATCCGTCTGAGGCGACGAGGCCCTCGACGTCCGGCCATTGCTGGGAAATCCCGGTGATGTCGAAATGGCTCAAGCCGCGTTGAAGGGCCCGGGTTCGGCACGTGTCGTTGAAGGCAGCGAGCGACGCAGAGATGGTGGCCTGGTTCGCTTCTCCGAAGGGGGTGTAGCCATAGTCAGGGATGCTGACGACAAACACGCGGTCCGCGCGTCCACCAGCCAGCGCAATGGCCTCGTCCATCAACGCCTCAAATTCCACTGCGTAGGCATCAATCGGCAACCCTTGGTATTGGTTGTTCACACCGATGAGCAGCGACACCAGATCCCAATTCGTTTCGTGGATGTCGCTTGCATCCATGCCGCTCTGCAGGTCGGACGTGGTCCATCCGGTGGTGGCGACGATTCTGGCAGGTTCCATGACGGTTCCCAAGGCTTCGAGGCTATCCGTGAGTTGGTTGGGCCATCGTAGCTGTGGCGCCACGCTCTCGCCAATCGTGTAGCTGTCGCCCAAGGCCAGGAACTTCGGACGCGCTTGGACCTCGTCGGTGGCCGTGTTGCAAGAGGTTCCCGTGCATGCGACGAGGAGGATGAGAAAGGCGATGCGCTTCATGGCCGCAAGTTCCGTCTTTTTCTCGGGAGGTTGTGGCGTGCCGGGAGCAGTGCGTATTTTCACGTTCTCGCGGGCGACGACCGTCCGCATACAAAGCAACAGACGATGAGAAATTGGATGGTCGCAGCCCTGTGCTGCTCAATGGCGATGGGGGCATGGGCCCAGCAAGAAACGCCACAACGCACCAACACGAACGCCTTCAAGCAACTTGGCCAAGAGTTGCCCACGCCGAACGTGTACCGCACGGCTTCGGGTGCTCCGGGCCACGAATACTGGCAGCAGAAGGCGGATTACAACATGAAAATCCACTTGGACGATGCCACCCAGCGCATCGACGGCTCAGAAACCATCACCTACACGAACAACAGCCCCGATGAGCTCCGTTACGTGTGGCTCCAGTTGGACCAAAACGTCCGTGCCCTTGACAGCGACAGCTACAAGGTTCGCGAATCGGACCTGAGTGGACGGACTTACTTCAGCGATCTCGAGCGCTTGGAGCCCACGTTCGACGGTGGATTCAAGATTGAAAAGGTGGTGGATGCGTCTGGTAAGGCGCTCGACTACACGATCAACAAAACCATGATGCGCATCGACTTGCCTCGGCCGCTCAAGCCCGGCAACCAGTTCAAGTTCAGCATCGATTGGTGGTACAACATCAACGACCGCATGGAAGATGGCGGACGAAGTGGTTACGAGTATTTCGAAGACGAGGACAACTACCTCTACACCATCGCCCAGTTTTACCCCCGCATGGTCGTGTATTGCGACAACGAAGGATGGCAAAACAAGCAATTTCTCGGGAGCGGTGAGTTCACGTTGAATTTCGGCGATTACCACGTCGAGTTGACGGTTCCTGCCGACCACATCGTGGCGTCCACAGGCACGCTGAGCAACCCCAAGTCTGTGTTGACGGGAGCCCAGCGCCGGAGGTACGAACAGGCCAAGACGGAGTTTGAGCAGCCGGTCCTCATTGTCACCGAAGAAGAGGCGCGCGAAAACGAACAAACCAAGGCGGAAGGGGAGAAGACCTGGGTCTTTGACGCCAAAAACGTGCGTGACTTTGGTTGGGCGTCCAGCCGCAAGTTCATTTGGGACGCCATGGCGGTCAAGGTGGGCAACAAGACGCCACTCGCCATGAGCTATTACCCCAAGGAAGGCAACCCGTTGTGGGAGCAGTACAGCACGAAGGCCGTGGCCCAAACGCTGAAGACCTACAGCAAGTTCACCATCGATTACCCATACCCAGTCGCCATCTCGGTGAATGCCAAGCGCATCGGGATGGAGTACCCCATGATTTGCTTCAACTACGGCCGCTGCGAAGCCGATGGCACCTACAGCGAGCGGACCAAGTATGGCATGATTGGCGTCATCATACACGAGGTGGGTCACAACTTCTTTCCGATGATCATCAACTCCGACGAGCGTCAGTGGACGTGGATGGACGAGGGGTTGAACACCTTTGTGCAGTTTTTGACTGAGAAGGAGTTCGACCGGGATTACCCATCGCGTCGAGGCAGCGCCCGCAACATTCGAGAGTACATGGGAGGGGACAAAACGAGGATCAGCCCCATCATGACCAACTCGGAGTCCATTTACCAGTTTGGCAATAACGCTTACGGCAAGCCAGCGACCGCCCTGAACATCTTGCGCGAGACGGTCATGGGTAGGGAGTTGTTTGACCACGCCTTCAAGGAGTACAGCCGCCGTTGGGCATTCAAGCATCCATCGCCCGCCGACTTCTTCCGCACCATGGAGGACGCGTCAGGCGTCGACCTCGATTGGTTTTGGCGCGGTTGGTTCTACACCACCGACCACTGCGACATCGCCATGGAGGACATCAAGTGGCTGCAAATGGAGTCCAAGGATCCCGACGCCGAGGCAGCGCTCCGACAGGCCGCCGACGAATGGGCGCCTCAAGACATCACCCAGATGCGCAACGCCGATGGTGGCATCCCAGTGTCTTACCTCGAGGCCGACCCGACCCTTCACGATTTCTACACGACCACGGGCAAGTACGAGGTGCTCGAACTCGATCGCCAAGAAGCCGCAGAGGCCTTGGCCAAGATGAGCGAAGAGGAGCGGGCGTTGCTCGCCAGTGGCAAGCAGTACTACGAAATCACGTTCCGCAACGTGGGGGGGCTGGTGATGCCTCTCATTGTGGAATTCGAGTACGAGGACGGCGAACGGGAGGTGCGACGCATCCCTGCC
>CAZKGY010000164.1:0-4472 GCA_964552305.1 uncultured Comamonadaceae bacterium | reverse complement strand
CTTTCACGCTGGACTTCTCCGCGAGCAACTTCTACGGTTGCCCTGGAACGGCATCGGCCAATTTGACAATCAAGCCTCAACCTTTGGCAGACTTCGTTGCGGACGTGCAAAGCGGTTGCGCCCCGTTGGTCGTGACATTCACAGAAGCAAGCGAGCAGGCAGAGCAGTTGACTTGGGACCACGGCAACGGCCTTAGCGAAGCAGGCTCGTTGGGCACCCCCCACTTGCACGAGTTCACCACGCTGGGCGACGACGTCACCACCCACGCGGTGACGTTGACTGCAGAAGCCACTGGCGGCTGCATGGACAGCAAGACACTCTACGTGGAAGTGTACCCTGAGGTCGTGGCCCAACCCGTGGGCATCCTCGAATCTTGCAGCCCTTGGCAATCCAACTTGTTGGCGGCCGGTTACGAAGAAGACAACGCCCATGACATCACGTGGACGTTGGACGGAAGCGAAACCTTCCAAGGGGCTTCCTTGCAACAAACGTTGGTGGGTCTTGAAGGCCAAAACCGCAGCATCGACATCCAGCTCTCCATCGAATCGGCCTACGGCTGCGCGGCCGACACCACGATTGAAGCCACCATCTACCGCACGCCGGTGGCAGCGTTTGACTTGTCGGACATGGCCGCGTGTGCGGGCACGGAAATTCAGTTCTCCGACCTGTCTCAATTCGCAGACAGCGTGGTGATGAACTGGGGCGATGGCCTCGGGAATACGGACGTGCTCGCCGCGTCGCACGTGTTCGAGAACGATGCCTTCGAACCGGCTGTGTTTGAGGTGGTCCAAACAGCCTACACCGACGAGGGATGCGTCGCCCAAGCGGCCTTCCAGCACACCGCGTACCCCCAGGTCAGGGCTGAATTCTTGCCCCCTTCACCCGCCTGCGCCCCGTTCACCATTGCATTGGTGAACCAAAGCGCCAACGCCAACGCGGGGTTCACCTGGGACTTTGGGGATGGCAGCCCCACGTCGAGCAGCGCCCAACCCACGCACTTGTTTGAAACCGACGCCGACGCGAGCAGCGTGTACACCATCTCGTTGCACGCCTCAAGCTCCTACGGCTGCGAAGACTGGACCAGCCATGACATCGAAGTCCATGCCACACCCGTGGCGGACATCGAATCCATCGACGAACAAGGCTGCTACCCCTTGGAAGTCACCTTCCAAAACAACAGTTTGGGCGGGGACGTGTACGAATGGTCCTACGGCACGGGGCTGAACAGCAACGAAACCGCGGACACACACACGGTGACCTTCTTCAATGCGTCGAGCCAAACCGTGACGTACGCCACGGTGCTGACGGCAAGCACCGAGGCCGGTTGCTCAAGCCAAGACGTGGTGTACATCGACGTCAATCCACAAGTCGAGGCCAACATCACCGGTGGCATGAATGGATGCTCGCCATTGGACATCGAATTCTTGAACTTGTCCGAAGGGGCCACGCAATACGCTTGGACCTTTGGCGACGGTGCCACCAGTGGCTCCATGCACCCCAGCCACACCTTCTTGGCCCAACCCGGAGAATCGAACACCTTCTTGGTGCAATTGGTGGCCGAATCGTTGCAGGGATGCACGGACACGGCGGAGGTCAGCGTCCAGGTCTTCGGCCAACCCGAAGCGAACTTCAGCCTGAGCGCCAACCAAATGACCTTTCCCCAGACCACCGTGGACATCGACAACGAGTCGTTGGCTAGCGACGACGCGGCATACTTCTGGAGCTTCGGCGACGGGTTGAACAGCTTTGAGGCCCAACCAGGCAGCCACGATTTCGAGACCTGGGGGGTCTACAACGTCAGCCTTCAGGTGGACAACGGCTTCTGCTCCGACGTGGCCACGAGCGCCGTCCAAATCTTGGCGCCCATGCCGACGGTCGGATTCTCGGGAGGAGGCTCGGGCTGCGCGCCCCTCACGGTGGCATTCACCAACGAAAGCACCTACGCACAGAGCTACCGCTGGGAAATTTCCGACGGATCGGTGCGCAGCGACGACGAGCCGGTGCACGTGTTCAACGAGCCCGGGATCTACGACGTGACCTTGTACGTCACCGGTTACGAAGGGTCTGAGTTGGTGGAAGCCCAAACTGCCGTGGTCGAGGTGTTCCCCACGGCAAAAGCCGCCTTCTCGCTGAACCCCAACCACGTCATGGTGCCAGGACAGCCCGTCTTTTTCCTGAACCTCTCCGAAGACGCGGACTCGTACACGTGGGACTTCGGAGACGGGACCACAAGCGAAGAAGCCCAGCCAGTCCACGAATACACGGTGGCGGGATTGTACGACGTCACCTTGACGGCCAGCAACGATTTCGGGTGCCGCACAACCTACGTCTTGCCCGAAGCAGTCCTGGCTGAAGAAGGCGGCATGATGCGCTTCCCGAACGCGTTCACCCCCAGCTCGACTGGCTCTTCTGGAGGGTACTACGATCCTGCGGGCTACGACAACGACGTGTTCCGACCCCTGCATGCCGGCGTGGAAACGTACGAATTGATGGTGTTCACCAAATGGGGTGAAATGATCTTCTACTCGGACAACGTGTCCATTGGGTGGGACGGGTACATCAACGGCAAATTGGCCCCTCAAGACGTGTATGCCTGGAAAGCCACCGCCGTGTTGAGCAACGGCAACCGCCTCGAAGAGGTGGGGAACGTGACCCTGTTGGCCCGATAAACGCAACCTTTTCTGGCCGGCCCACGTACGCGTGAGCATGCGGCATCCACAAGCATCGAATTGCGTGCTGGCCACGGCCTTCTTGGCTGTGGCTTTGTGGGTTTCGCCAGGGACGTCCTTCGGACAAGACCAGCAGTTCACCCAATTCAACGCGGCACCCACGTCCTTCAACCCGGCCTATGCCGGGGTCTCCGGTCAAGCCCGCCTCGCGACGCTGTACCGCGCGCAATGGACGGGGCTTCCCCAAGCCTTCACGGCCTTCCATTTGGCCTACGACCGTCCCACGTTGGACAAAAAAATGGGCTTTGGGTTCTTGATGAGCAACGAACAAGCCGGCGCCGGTGCCTTGAACCGATTCCAGTTCATGGGGCAAGCCGCCCACAACTTGCGGTTGGGGCGTCGCACCAACTTGCGAACGGCCATGCAGCTGGGATTCGGAGGACGGAGCATCGACATGAGCCGGTTGACCTTCATGGACCAACTTCTCCGGGACGATGCCGCGGTCAGCCTCGAACAAGGCATCGGCCAAGGCACCCAATTCATGGACATGGGGGCAGGCTTCATGCTGTTGCGTCGGCGCTTCTGGATGGGGGCTTCGGCCAACCATTTGACCCAGCCCAACGTGAGCTTGAATCCCGACCGTCCCGAACAGCTGAGCGTGTTGTACGTCGGCCACGGCGGGGCACGCATCCACCTTGCCCGTGGGCCGCGAGGCCGATTCCAACGGGACGTCATCGTTTCTTGGAAATACATGCAACAAGGCCAGAGCAACCAATTGGATTTGGGCATGTACTACGACATGACGCTCTTCACCCTGGGCCTCTGGTACCGGGGACTGCCCGTGCAAAAGGCGGTCGACGGCTCGCTCGACATGGATGCCTTGAGCTTCGTGTTTGGCTTCGGAAACCGTGACTTCAAGATGGGGTACAGCTACGACATCACCTTGAACAAGCTGGGCATCCTCGGCACGTCAGGGACGCACGAATTCAGCTTGAAATACCTGTGGGACGTGTCGCGGCGCAGGGATCCGCGTCCGCCTTACCATCCTTGCGTCGAGTACTGACGCGGCTCAGGGGTTGATCAACCCGATTTGGTTGACCTCGGGCTCCAGGCTCACCCCAAACTCGGCCTTCACCGACGCCATCACGTCGCACGCCAACTGCCATATTTCTGGGCCGCGCGCACCGCCCTTGTTCACCAAGACGAGTGCTTGCTTGTCGTGCACGCCGTGGGTTTCTCGGTCATGCCCCTTCCACCCTGCTTGCTCAATGAGCCAGCCCGCGGCCAACTTCACGCGGCCGTCCCCTTGGGGATATTGAGGCATGGTTGGATGTTGCGCCGCAATGGACTCGGCCAAAGACGCCGGCACCGTGGGGTTTTTGAAAAACGACCCTGCATTGCCCAAGACGTCGGGATCCGGGAGCTTCGATTGGCGAATGCGAATGACCGCCTCGCTGACGTCACGATGCGTGCGACGATCGTTGGGAATGGCCGCCAATTCTTGCTCCAAGGCGCCGTAACCCATGACCAACGGGCTTTCCCTGTCGAGGTGAAAAGCCACCCTGACAATGGCCCATTTTCCCCGTTCGTTTCGCTTGAAGACGCTCTCGCGGTAGCCAAATTCACAGCTGGACGCGTCAAACCGCTTCAGGGCCCCGTCGGCGATGCGCACGGCTTCGAGCCACGCAAACCGATCCTTGATTTCCACCCCGTAGGCGCCGATGTTCTGCATTGGGCTCGCTCCCACGTTTCCAGGAATCAGCGACAAGTTTTCAAGGCCGCCCCATCCCTGTTCCAGCGTAG
>CAZKGY010000163.1:0-4473 GCA_964552305.1 uncultured Comamonadaceae bacterium | reverse complement strand
CGTTCTCCATGGTCCGGAACAGGCTGAAAGTTCGCTGAATCGCGGAGACCTTCCAATGCCTTGCTCTCTTCTTTTGTCAACGATTTGGGCGTCCAAACGTTCAAGTTGATCAAGAGATCGCCGTGGCCGTAGCTGTCGACCGAGGGCAAGCCTTTGCCTCTCAAGCGAACAATCTTCCCGCTCTGCGTGCCTGGGTCAACCTTGATTTTGGCCTTTCCACCGAGCAGAGGCACTTCGGCGGTGGCGCCCAACGCCGCGTCCACAAAGCTGATGTAGTGGTCGTGGTGCAAGTTTTTTCCGTTGCGCTGAAACTGGTCGTGCGGCTGTACTTCCACCAGGACGATGAGGTCGCCAGGAACCCCGCCCAACGGCGCGCCGTTTCCTTCGCCGCGCACGCTCAGCTGCATGCCGTCCTCCACGCCCGCCGGAATTTCGAGGTTGACCACGGCCTCCTCTCGCTTCATGCCCATTTCGTCGGTGCCACCGGGTTTCCGTGTGATGCGTTGGCCCGTGCCATGGCAATCGGGGCACGTGGAAGCCGTTTGCATTTGCCCCAGAATCGTGTTGGTGACGCGACGCACCTGCCCCGTACCGTGGCAAGTGGCGCAATCCGCGTGCTCCACGCCGTCGGCTTGGACCTGCTTGAACACCTTGACTTTCTTGGTGAATCCTTCGGCGACTTCTTCGAGCGTCAACTTCACCTTGATGCGAAGGTTTGCCCCCTTCATCCGCCTGCGCCGTCCACCGCCTCCGCCGCCTCCGCCAAAGGCGCCACCGAAAATGTCGCCAAACTGGGAGAAGATGTCGTCCATGTTCATGCCACCACCGCCAAATCCGCCGGGACCGCCTCGCATGCCTTCGTGGCCGAACCGGTCGTATTGCTGACGCTTTGTGTCGTCACTCAACACCTCGTACGCCTCTGCGGCCTCCTTGAACTTTTCCTCTGCCGCCGCGTTGTCGGGGTTTTTGTCTGGGTGGTATTTCAAGGCAAGCTTGCGGTAAGCCTTCTTGATTTCTCCTGCGGAGGCGCCTTTGGACACCCCGAGCGTTTCGTAGTAATCGCGCTTGGCCATGCTGACTTATTGCCCCACCACCACCTTGGCGTAGCGCATGATTTTGTCGTTCAACTTGTACCCAGGCTCAACCACGTCCACCACCTTGCCTGCAAGGTCGGGCGTGGGCGCGGGGATGTTCGTGATGGCTTCGTGCAACTCCACGTCAAAGGCATCGCCTTGATTGACTTCCATCTTCGTCAGGCCTTGGGCCTCCAACACTTGCTTGAACTTGGTGTGAATCAAGCCCTGCCCCTCCAACACCGCCGCCAAGTCGTCGCTGGCGTGCTGGGCAGCCCGGTCGAAGTCGTCGAGGATGGGAAGCATTTTTTCCATCACGTCCATGCCCGCGTTGCGAATCAACTCGCCTCGCTCACGCATGGTGCGTTTCCGGAAGTTGTCAAACTCCGCGTACAACCGCAGGTACTTGTCCTGCCAATCGGTGGATTCCTCCGATTGCGCTTGTTCCGCATTGGCCTCGGTGCCTTGCTCCTCGGGGGCCGTTTCTGGGGTGGCCTCGTCTTGGGCTGTGGTCTTTTCTTCTTGCATGGTGTTCGTCGTTGCGCCTGCAAGGTCAAACCCCGTGCCACAACCACGAATGCGGACAGGGTGTCAGGGAATGTGACAGGGCATGACGGCCTGACAGGCCTTGTGTCGGAAACGCTCTAGAAGCTCTTGACGTACTTGTCAAGCTGACGGTGAAGCTCAATGCCGCGAAGGTTCTTGGCCACGATGATCCCGTTGGGATCCACCAAAAAGCTCATGGGGATGGAACTCACGCCATACATGGCCGCCGCCTCGTTGTCCCACTTCTTCAAATCGCTCACGTGATGCTTCCAATCCAACCCGTCCTTCTTGATGGCTGCCTCCCAGCGAGGAATGTCCGAATCGAGGGATACGCTGAAGATTTCAAAGCCGTCGCCGTCCTTGAACTTCGCTTTCTTGTACTTCTGGTACGCACGCACCACGTTGGGGTTTTCCCGGCGGCAAGGGCCGCACCAGGAAGCCCAAAAATCAATGAGCACGTAGCTCCCGCGCAGGTCACTCAACTTCATCTCCTTGCCCTTCGTGTTGGGCATGGCGATTTCAGGGGCTTCGTCACCCACCTGGCTGCCCACCTTGCCAGTCACCACGACCACGTCCGGCACCTCGACAACCGGTTCGGTGTTGGACGTCCATCCCGACCAAACCAAGGCCGACATCATCAAGGCAATACCTGCTTTCCACATGGGGTGATTGATTTTGAACATGGAAGATACGATTCAGCTGGTCAAACCCTCACGATGTTCGCTCCCAAGGAACGCAAACGATCGTCGATGTGCTGGTAGCCGCGGTCGATTTGATCGATGTTGTGAATCGTGCTCTTGCCTTCCGCACTCAGGGCGGCAATCAAAAGGCTCACCCCTGCGCGAATGTCTGGCGACGTCATCGTGACGCCGCGCAAGCTTGCCTTGCGATCCAAGCCTATGACGGTCGCCCGGTGCGGATCACAAAGGATGATTTGGGCCCCCATGTCAATCAGCTTGTCCACGAAAAACAGCCGGCTCTCAAACATCTTTTGGTGGACCAACACGCTTCCGCGGGCCTGCGTCGCCGTGACGAGGATGATGGACAGCAAATCGGGCGTGAATCCCGGCCACGGGGCATCCGCCACCGTCAACAAGCTGCCGTCGATGAACGTGTCGATCTCGTAGTGGTCTTGTGCAGGGATGTACAAATCCTCCCCACGTCGCTCCATCTTGATGCCCAAACGCTGAAAGACGTTGGGAATCACGCCAAGCTCATCGTACGCGCAGTCCTTGATTGTGATCTCACTCTGGGTCATGGCGGCCATGCCAATGAAGCTGCCGATTTCAATCATGTCGGGCAAGCATCGATGCTCCGTGCCACCCAAGGAAGGCACGCCTTCAATCGTCAACAAATTGGAGCCCACCCCGCTGATCTTCCCTCCCATGCGGTTGATCATCTTGCACAGCTGCTGCAGGTAAGGCTCACACGCGGCGTTGTAAATCGTGGTGGTTCCCTCGGCCAACGCCGCGGCCATGACCACGTTGGCGGTGCCGGTGACCGAGGCTTCATCGAGCAACATGTACGTCCCTTTCAGGCCGCCCTCTGCGCTCGCGTTGAAGAAGCCCGTGGATGCGTCGTACGAGAAGGTCGCCCCGAGCTTTTGGAAGCCGATGAAGTGCGTGTCCATGCGTCGGCGACCGATTTTGTCTCCTCCTGGACGAGGGATGGCTCCCACCCCGAAGCGTCCAAGCATCGGCCCCAGAATCATCACCGAGCCTCGCAGGCCTCCTCCTTTGACTCGAAAAGACTCGGACTTCAGGTGGTCCAAATTCACGTCGTCGGCCTCAAAGCGCCAGGAGCCAGGCCCCAAGTGCTGGGTTTTCACGCCCAGGTCGCCCAGCAAATGGATGAGCTTGTTGACGTCGACGATGTCTGGCAGGTTGTGGATGGTCACGGGCTCAGCCGTGAGCAGCACGGCGCAAAGGATCTGCAACGCCTCGTTCTTGGCACCCTGGGGGATGACCTCCCCCTGCAGGCGGTGCCCGCCCTCAATGATGAAACTTCCCATGCCCCCGAATTTCGGAGGTCCCGGCACGCCGTGCCAGCCACGTCACCGGGGTTTTCAACCCCGACCGGTGGACTTCATCGACGCTTTTTCTTCTTCTTGTGCGGGCGGGCCAGCGCATCGCTCGTCTTCCGCACGTTGCGGAGGATGTCCGCCGAGCCTTCCAGCTCCGTGCCTTCTGGCACCACCAAGGTACCACCGGACAACTTCTTCAATTCTTCCACAATCACGGCGTCCTCCACCGTGTTCCGGTTCCACGTCAAAAAATGACGCTTCATGAGGTTGGCCAACTTGACGACCAAAATGGTTTTCTCGTCACCTTCTTCCATGCCCTTGCACGCCTCAATCAAGTCCAAGGTTGTCTTGCCGAAGTGGCCAGAACGGGACTGGGCCTTGGGGTAGTCCATGTCCGCAGGAGCACTTTCCTTCTCCGCAGGCTCCGGCTTGGGAAAGGGTGCGTCGACGTCCAACTCGTACTGCGCCATGACGTGGAGCTGGTTCCACAACTTGTGCTGGGCCTCTTCTTTGTTGCCTTCTTGGGCAACCACGCTCCCCATGATGCTCACGATTGCCGCGGCGCACTTGCTGCGCTCGTCCTTGTCAGCGATGGATTTGCAGTGCTCGATCATCTGATGGATCGAGCGGCCGTACTCAGGAATGATGAGGTCCTCTCGCATGCTGTTGTACAAGAGGGAGTCGAATTGAATGTCGGTTGACGTCATGGGGTTGGTCTTGGTTGGCGTTTGCGGGATGCAAAGGCCTCCTCAGGGAACAGATTCGCTCCCCTTGCAGGTCAAAGATAACGACTCGGCAAGCATTTCCGATTGGGCCCAGGCTACCATCGCT
>CAZKGY010000162.1:0-4559 GCA_964552305.1 uncultured Comamonadaceae bacterium | reverse complement strand
GTCTCGAGGCCTCGTACGGCCCCGAGAGTGCCGGCATCGAGCTCGGCCTGCCTCTCGGCGGCCTCTGCTGCGGCAATGGCGTCCAATTCTCCCTGGACTTGAGCGAGCCCCGCCACGGCAGCGGCATCGCCCGGCAAGAATTTCAGGGCCTTCTCGTACTCAAGCTTGGCGTCATCCCAGCGCTTCCGAGCCACTGCACGCTCCGCGTCTTCGATGGCATTCTCGTAGCGCATTTGGTTCCTGCGTTGGTCGTCCGCGGCGTCGGCCAAACGGTCCATCTCCTTGTCAATCTTGCGGCGCATTTCTGCGGTGTGCCTCAGATCGAATTCGATTTTCTCGCTGTCGATGTCGAACACCGCAATGCCGATGGGCGTCTCCAAGATGGACTCGTCAAACCCGTCCATCTCGTCAAACAGCGCCATGTCCAGCTCAAGACGAAACCCGTCAAGCCCCATGTCCTCTGGAATGACTGTTCCATCCACCTGCACACGCTTGGCAATGGTTCCCTCCGACTCAAACACGAGCATGTAGTCGCCTCGAAGGGGCAAATCCAGGAAGTACCGTCCATTGCGGTCCACCTCCACTTGGTCGAATGGCTCTCCAGCCTGAAGCACCCGCACCGTGGCGTTGACAAGGGTGGACTTGGATTCCTCGTGCTCCAAACTGCCCATCACTTCCAGGCTTGCGTTTTGGCCCCACATCGAGGCCAAGGCGAGCATCCAGCATCCGGCAATCAGCAACCAGCGCTTGCCGAGGCCACCGAACAACGGCCCAACGGGGCCCAAATGAGAGAGTTCCTTCATGTAGGTTTGCATCATGGCAGACAAGCCGAAAAATAGCGTTTTCCAATCAAAACGAACCACCCCAGGCCCAGGTTTCAGCATCTGGGAGCGTGAGACTTGGTTTCGGGAGGTGGATGCCGTGGTGGTGGGCGCTGGACTGGTGGGCATGGGGTGCGCGCTGCAACTGCGACGAAAGCACCCCGATTGGAACGTCGTGGTGATGGACCAACACCCCATGGGAGGCGCCTCCACCCGCAACGCGGGATTCGCTTGCTTTGGCAGCGTGTCGGAACTGCTCGACGACTGGGACACCCTCGGGGAGCGTGCCGTGGTTGACTTGGTCGACATGCGTTGGCAAGGACTGGCCTTGCTTCGGGACACCCTCGGCGATGCGGCCATGGGCTACCAGGCATCAGGCAGCGTCGAAGCCTTCACCGATGCAGGGCTGTTTCAACGATGCGTCTCTCAAATGGACCGGGTCAACGAGGCCTTGATGCCCGTTTTCGGGGAAGCCCCATTCAAGCTTGCCTCCGACCCAAGCGGGCTGGTCGACGTTTGTGGGGCCATTGAATGCCTGTTGGAAGGCGCATTGGACACTGGGCAAACCATCGACGCGTTCCGCCAAAAATTGCGCGACGAGGGCATCCGGGTTGTTTTGGGACTGTCCCTCGAAGGGCTTCGGCGCAAATCCGAAGGGTGGACCCTGGAAACGCCCATGGGCTCGTTCCTTTCGCCACGTGTCGCCCTAGCCACCAACGCCCTCTCCCGCCGATGGCTGGACGTGGACGTGCATCCTGTGGCCAACCACGTGTTGGTGACGCAGCCCCTCCCTGATTTGACGCTTCGTCAGACGCTTCACCACGACAGAGGGTATGTGTATGCGAGGCCTGTCCACGGGCGTTTGATGATAGGGGGTGGCCGGCATTGGGCATGTACAGACGAAACAGCCACCCTCGAGCGGTTGCTCGGCTGGGCACGTCGCCACGTGGCCGGGGCCGAACAAGCCGGGATTGACCACCACTGGACCGGTCATTTGGGCATTGGCGAAAACCGCTGGCCTGTGGTGAAACAAGTCGAGAACGGGCTCTGGTGCGCCGTTCGAATGGGTGGCATGGGCGTGGCCATTGGATGCGCCATGGGCAAAAAACTTGCCGACATGATGTAACCTCTTGCCGGAATGGCGCGTAAGGACGTCCAACCCTACAACCATTCCCCATGAGTGACATCCGCATCACCCCACGCCTTTTGGGCATGCTTGCCATCGCTGCGATTGGGTTCGCACAGGCAACCACCACCCAAGCACAAGCCACCTTGAATGCTTGGTCAGGCGTTGCATCGTCTCCCGAGATGATCGGCAACGTCGGACACGGATTTTCCATGTCCCAGCCCATCATTCACGGGTTGAGCGTGGATTTGGACTGCGCCTCCATGTCGGCTTCCAGCGACCGCGGCGTGGCTTCTTCCCTTGCTTCCATGAACAGCGTGGGCGCTGGTTTGCGGTACACACCGCTGTCCTCCTCAACCCACGCCGTGCGCCCTTGGGTTGGTGCTGGATTGGGTTGGCAAAACGAAACGCTTCGTTTGAACGCGCAAGACGCTGAGGGAAACACGTACCATCTGTGGGACGACGGGTTGCTCTACGCCATGGAACAACCAGTTCCCATGCCGGACATCGAATACCCTTCCCCGCTTCAGCGTGACAACTCTTACGAGACGTTGGCCAACCAGACCAAAGGCCTGGTGACGCCTGTACGTGTCGGTGTCGACATGCAGTTGACACGCAGGGTGCACGCCTCGTTGGCCTTCACCTCCATCCCCAATGGGGCGCGGACGTGGAACGCCTTTCAAGCAGGCGTGGGCTTCCAGCTGGGTCGTGGCAAAGCGTACGTCAAAACCCTCTTCCCCGAAGAATTCTTGGCGATGGGCGTCGACGTGGACGGCGATGGCGTGAAAGACCACAAGGACCGCTGTGGCATGACGGAACCGGGCGCCAAAGTGGACAAGCACGGTTGTGCGATTGACACCGACGCCGACGGCGTGCCTGATCACAGGGACTTGGAATTGAACAGCCCGGACATGTTGGTGAACGACGACGGGGTATCCATTTCGTTGGCCGAATGGAAGGCACTTTACGGCCCAGCCCCGAAGGACCCCAGCACGTTCGAGTTGGACAGCTTGATCGTGGCGAACGAACTCAGCGCATCCGAGATGGCCGCCATGCTCTCCAGTGCCAAGAACACGGCCGACGCGACAGAGCGTGAAATGCTGAAGAACCTGAGGTCCAACGTCTACAGCCCTCAGCTGACCTACCGCGTGCAATACGGCGCCTACCTCGAAGCCTTTGCGCCATCCACCGAAGGTTACGACCATGACGACGTGGTGGCCATGGCCGGCGAATCAGGCCTGACGCTGCACGTGGGCAAGCCATGTGCCACGTTGACGGATGCCCGTAAGTCCTTGGCGAACGCCCAGGCAGCTGGGCACCAGGATGCCTTCTTGACGGCGTACCAAAACGGACGACGCATTTCCATGACGGAAGCCAACGCCTTCGAAGCCATTCGCACCGAAGCCGTCGAGGCAGCTGAGGACACCTACCACATCACGAAGGTGCGGTTCCGGGTGCAGCTCGGACGCTTCTCTGCGGGAGTCCCCGTGGACGTGTTGAACGCCTTTTTGGCCATGGGCCAAGTGGAGCAACGCCTAGAGGACAACGGAACCCACCGCTACTTGACAGCCGCAGTAAGCGCAGAAGAAACGGCCCGTCAGCACTTGGCGAGCGCACAAGCCCAAGGGTTTGACGATGCGTTCCTCGTGGCAGAAGTCGACGGGCAGCAGGTAAGCGTGGCAGAAGCGCGAGCCAAGTTGCAAGGCTTGAACGATTTGGCGACGTCCGAATGATCAGGACGCGTCGACAGACTTAACCAATGATTCCCCCACGGCTCGGGCGACCCTTCGGCCGTCCATGGCTGCGGAAAGGATGCCACCGGCGTAACCTCCCCCTTCGCCGGTGGGAAACATGAAACGGAGATCCGGATGCTGCAAGGTGTCCGGATCTCTTGGGATTCGGACAGGACTGCTGGTCCTCGATTCTGGGGCCAGCACCACGGCCTCGGGATGAAGGAATCCCTTCATCTTCCGGCCAAACGTGCGAAATCCCTCCCGCAACGAATCACTCAACACCCGCGGCAAGCACTCGTCCAGCCGCGTGGACACGGTTCCTGGGATGTAAGAATTGGAGGGGATGTTGCTTGAACGCCTGCCTTCGACGAAATCCAACAGGCGTTGTGCGGGTGCTGCTTGCGTTTGGCCCGCTGCCTCCCAACACAAACGTTCGACGTGCTGCTGGAAGCGCAACCCTCCAAGTGGCCCGTGAAAGCCCAGCGCTTCCCAGTCGGCGGGCTGCAGTTGCACAACCATGCCGGAATTCGCGTAAGGGTTGTTTCGCTTCGACGGCGACCAACCGTTGGTCACCACCTCCTCTTGGCTTGTCGAACAAGGGGCAACGATTCCCCCAGGGCACATGCAGAAGCTGTGAACACCCCGCCCCTCCACTTGACAAACAAGGCTGTAACTCGAGGGCGGAAGCCTCCCTTCCACTTGTTCTCCATGGTACTGCACGCCGTCCAACCAGCCCTGGGGGTGCTCCACCCGCACACCCATGGCAAAAGGCTTGGCCTCCACAGACAGCCCGCGGTCGTGGAGCAACTCAAACATATCCCTGGCGCTGTGGCCCGTCGCGAGGATCGTTTGCGGGTAGCCGCACCATTGGTCGTGCCG
>CAZKGY010000161.1:0-4560 GCA_964552305.1 uncultured Comamonadaceae bacterium | reverse complement strand
GGGGCTGAACAGGTGCTTGCTCCCATCGATGTGGCTTCGGAACGTGGCACCCTCTTCCGTCAACTTCCGGTTCTCGGCCAAGCTGTAGACCTGGTAGCCCCCACTGTCCGTCAAAATCGGACGGTCCCACCCCATGAATTCGTGAAGGCCGCCCACCTCTTCCAACACTGGCGTGCCCGGACGGAGGTGCAGGTGGTACGTGTTGCCCAAAATGATGTCGGCGTCAATGACTTCACGCAACTCCGTTTGGGGCACGGCGCGCACCGAACCAATGGTCCCCACGGGCATGAAAATGGGCGTGCGGATGTCGCCATGGTCCGTGGTCAACACGCCAGCGCGTGCTTTCGACTGAGGGTCTTTGGATTCGAGGGTGAACTTCAACGCGTCGATGTTGACGACAGGGGCGCGGTGCACGCCAGCCCGTCCGAGCCCAAAGGTAACTTGGTAGCATGGTTGGAACACTGTTCAATGCGGCCACGGTGATCGTGGGTGCTTCCGCCGGCCTCGCCATGGGGTCGAGGTGGTCGCCTGCATTGAAGGACAAGACGTTCGTAGCCATCGGCCTGTTCACCCTCGGGATCGCCGTCATGATGGCGATGGAGACGGAATCCCCCATCGACCTGTTTGTCGCCCTCGTCTTGGGGGGGCTGGTCGGACACCGGCTGAAGCTCCAGGAGCGTTTGGACGCGTTGCAGGCGTCGTTCCAAGGCGCGTCTGGCTTCATTGAGGCCCTGATGCTGTTTTGTCTCGGCTCCATGACGCTCGTGGGATGCATGGAAGACGGTCTGCTGCACAAGCCCGATTTGCTCATCGTGAAAGGCACCATGGATTTGATTTCGAGCGCCTTTTTGGCCGCGACCTTGGGACGCGGGGTCCTGTGGTCGGCCGCAGGCCTTTTGGCGTTCCAAGGAAGCTTGACGCTCGCCTTCGGATGGCTCGGCACGGGACTCGACCCCAGCACCATCACCGAATTCAGCGCGTTGGGAGGCATCCTCATGATGGGCCTGGGGCTTCAATTGCTAGGCATTCAACCGATGGGCGAGCAGCGTTGGCCGCTTGCCGACCTGCTGCCGGCCTTCCTTCTGCTTCCCCTCGTGCGTTGGGGACACCTCCAATTGTTGACCCTTTTTGCCAGCTGACCATGGCCAAACGACGAACCAAACGAACCGCCAAGCGCAAAAAGAAAGTCGACCGCGGCCGGCTCAAGCACCTGCTCTCAGCCGTGGGCGTCTTCGCGTTCCTGTACGTGGGTTGGCAGTTCTACAATTCCCACTTCGTGACCCCGTGGCATGCCGCAGGCGACAAGGCGGGGGCAAGCGCCGCATTGGACAACTACCAAGACGACGTGTGGCAAGCCGCCAAGAAATACAACCTCGACTACAGCTACCTCATGTCCCTGCTCATGCTGGAGTGCTCAGGGAAGCGACCTGCCGGCTCCCGGTTTGAACCCCATGTCTTCAAACGCTTGAAGCAGGTGCGCGACGGCCAACGCGCCAACTACGAAAACGTCACTGCCAAGCACCTCGCAGGCGCCTCCGACGACGCCATTCGAAACTTGGCCACTTCCTGGGGTCCGTTTCAGCTGATGGGCTACAAGTGCATCCTGCTGGACGTCAACATTCGGGACATTCGAGGAAGCCAAGGCATCGACCACGGCGCCAAGTGGATTGACCTGACCTACGGCGAATCGATGAGGCGCGGGCGGTTCAAGGACTGCTTCCACATGCACAACACGGGGCAACCCTACCCCCGAACGGGCATGCCCCGCACACACGACCCCCAATACGTGCCACGCGGCATGGCCATGATGAAACAATTCAAGGCCCCCAGCGATTTGACCACCAGCCTCTCCCTTGATTGATCCCCCATGCCCGCGAACAAATACGCCCTGCTGAGGTACCGCATCATCGACCGCTGCTTGACGAACCCAGGCAGGCCCTTTCCAACGAAGGAGGATTTGCGCGAGGCGTGTGAAGAAGCCTTGTACGGGAGCGATGGGGAGCACATCAGCATTTCCACCATCGAGAAGGACTTGTGGGCCATGCGCAACGAATCGGAGCTGGGGTACCTCGCCCCCATCGAATACCACCGCGAAGAACGCGGGTACTGGTACACCGAGGAGGGCTACTCCATCAACGACGTGCAACTGAACGACGACGACCTGGATGCCATTCGGTTCGCCACCAAGACCCTGATTCAGTTCCGCGAGGTCCCCATCTTTCAGCAGTTCGATCAAGCGCTGGGCAAAATTGCGGACCGCCTCGCGGTGGCCCCCGACCTTGACACGCGAGGGATGAACGAATTCATCCAATTCGAAAGCACCCCTCACGCGGCTGGGTCCGAGCATTTGGCCCCCTTGTTGCAAGCGATTCGGTCGCGACGGGTGGTGGACCTGGGCTACCAAAAGTTCACCTCCACCGACGAACCTCCAAGCACGTACACCTTGCACCCGCACCTTTTGAAGGAATACAGGAACCGTTGGTACTTGCTCGCGTGGGATCCCGCGAAATCCCAAATGAAGACCTACGGATGCGACCGCATCGTGACGGTCGACGTGTTGGAAGCCCAAAAATTCCAGCCCCAATCCGACTTCGACGCCGACCTCTATTTCCAGCACGCCATGGGCATCACCGTGATCGGCGACGGCAAGCCCGAGAAGGTGGTGTTTCATTGCGACCTCAGGCTTGCGAAATACCTGCGCTCCCAGCCACTCCACCAATCGCAGCGGCTGGTTGAGCACGAAGACCACGCCGTGGCCTCGTTGACCGTGATGCCCACGTTCGAACTGCTTCAGTGGCTCCAAGCCCATGCGAACGAAGTCACGGTGATGGAACCCACGCACGTGAAACAGGCCGTGATCAAGAACGTGCAGGCGGCCCTGGCTCGTCAAGAAAACGCCTGAATCCAACTTTTTTTTGGGTCCGTAAATCCTTTGCGGAGTGGACTTGTCTCTTTGGTTCAGAAATCAACCCTTCTGACAAACACAAGCCCATGTCCCTTCCCCTCAACCCCTCCCTCGCCGTTCAACCTTGTTCCATCCAATCCCTGGCCGAGGCGCGCCTTTGGGTAGAACGGTTCGCCCGTCCCAACGGCTTCAGCCCTTACGCCTGGAACACGACAAAACGCATTGCCATGGAAGTGTGGAAATGCCATTTCTCCAACAGGCAGTTCCACCGTTCCGTCAACTTCATGCACCCCTTGTTCTACCAAATGATTCGCACTCCTGAAGGGTTGCCTTTGGTCAGCATTCACCGCGTTCGAGGATGGGTTTGACTGGACGTTGATGACCGCGAGGCTCGAAACGGTACCGGCCTGTACGTCATTCATTCTCCGAGACTTGCATTATGTGTGTGGATTAATTCCTACGAGTTGAGGAGGGTTTTGTTTGCACCGCAAAGCAACCTGCTTGTAGTTTGCATTGTTCTATTCGTGGTGATTTATCACGAATTCGTCGAACAACCCTGCAATGAACACAACCAAATGGCAAGCGTCCTTGATGCCTGTGCTGCAAGAGCGGCTGGCTGCGCGTGAATGCGCTTCCAATGGGGGCGTGCTGTTCTCGTTCACTGGGGCCGTCGACGCAGACATGATTCCCCACCTCATTCCCATGGTGGAGCGGAGCTTGAACCACTCAGGGGGTAGCCGCAAGGAAGTGAAGCGGGTGATGAACGTGGTCATTGAATCGGTCCAAAACGTGCTTCATCACGGGTACATCGACGACGAAGGCGAAATCTTGCTTTACCTGACGGTGGAACAAACCCCACTGGGCTTCCAGGTTCACTGCGGCAACCTGATGGAACAGGAGGCCTGCGACGTGCTCTGCGACCGGGTTGCTGAAGTGAACGGCATGGATCGAGCGTTGCTGCGCAAAACATACATCGATGTGCTGTGCGCAGGAGAAGCCGATGCCCTCCGGGGCAACGCAGGGCTCGGCCTCATCAGCATGGCCAAGCGCGCCGCAGGGCCCCTCGAATACTTGGTTGAGAACCATTCAGAGTGTGGCCTTCAGCTCTTCACGCTGACCACCACAATCAAGCGCTGACACCGCGCCCTCGCCGTCACGTCTTCCGCTCCTTCTTTTTGGCCGCGGGGAACAAAATGTTGTTCAAGATCAAACGGTATCCCGGGGAATTCGGATGCAAGTTCAAATCCGTCGGAGGATCGTTGACCAAGTGACGGTAATCCTCGGGGTCGTGCCCTCCGTAATAGGTCCATTGGCCCAAACCCAGCGTGCCGTGGATGTACTTCGCCGTCGGCAGGTTTCGGTTGTCGCCCATCACCGTGACGTCCGGTCGGATGAACTCCTTTCGAAACGACGTGGTTTGGCCCATGAAGCCCGCAATCACCCGTTCGTGGCTTTGCGTCAACATGGTTGGCACGATGTCCCATTTCGCCGAAAAATCGAACAGAGTGAAAAAGTCGTTGATGGGCTTGATGTTCGTGTGGTCCTTGGTGCCGTCGATGTCCGAAAACTCGTAGACCAAGGGGTCCATCTCCAACGCGTAGTCCTGGAAGGCGAGGCCACGGTCAAACGTCAACTTTCCCTGCGCCGCAGGATCG
>CAZKGY010000160.1:0-4567 GCA_964552305.1 uncultured Comamonadaceae bacterium | reverse complement strand
GCACCATCGCCCGGCTTCAAACGCCTCGCCAAACCAGCCAAGCCACCATGACGGCGCCACCACGAGCGCCACAAACGCAGGAATGCTGAACGCCACGTTCATGGCGGTGGTTTGGGTCAACGCTGCCCGGAGACCTGTTGCATCGCCCAACGCGTGTCGCTCCGCAAACAACGGCGCGGCGTAGCTGTTGACGGCCGCTTGCACCAACGTCACCACCGCGGCCATGCGAAACGCCACGCGGTAGATGCCCACTTGGTCTTCGCCCAGAAAGTGGCCGAGCAGCAAGGTGTCCGTCCAGCTCATCACCAGGAACATGGCCGAGCCCAGCAACATGGGCCAACCCGTTGACACCATGGCGCGCCAGCCCCATTGGCCTTCGTCGATGACTTGGTGGTCCGTCGACGCCAGCGCACGCATCGCAAGCACCAGAGCCACCAAACACCACGCGGCCAACGAGGCACCGTAGGCTTCGAGCACGGGAGCATTGAATGCCACCATGCCCAGCACTGCACCAGCCACGAGAATGCCGGGCTGAAGCAACGCATGACTTTTCATTTGGGACAAGCCCCGCAATGCCTCCGAAGACAAACCCCAAACTGCCATGAGGGGAATGCCCATGGCCACCAAAGGCCACGCGGCACCCAGGCCGTCGTCACCAAACCAGCTGGTCAACCCGTGTCCCAAAGTGTCCGAAAGCAACCAGGCAAGAGGCAACGAACAAGCCAACACCAGGGCACTGGCGCGAAAGAACAACCGTCGCTGGATGCCCTCGAGGCGTTGCACGTTGGTGGCCGCCATCCATTTGACAAGCACGCCATCAAGTCCCAACCTGCTGCCGAGGGCCGCCATGGTCAACACGGTCAGCGCCAACTCAAATCGACCGTACGCCGCCGCCCCTTCGTGTTGACTCACCCACCACGCCAACACGTAGCCGGACGCCGCACCAACAAGCTTGGTTGCGAGCATGAACCCTGAGGCGCTGAGCAGTTTGGACTTCACCATCCAAAGGTAGACCCCGCCGTACCTTCACGGCATGTCCCTCGCGAAGAACATTGGGTCCAGGCTGGCCGCGCGCGCGATGGCACGACGGACATACCGCCCGGAGGACGCCTTGCAGATTTTCAGTTCGCCACGTGGCGGAAGCACATGGCTGATGGGCATGCTCGCCCAACTTCCCGGAGTGGCTTGCGTGTGGGAGCCGTTGCACGAGCGACGTGGCGTGGTCCCGAATTCCTGGGGCGCACGGCCGCACCCCGAGGCCTTGACCCCCGCAGACATGGACGTCCTCGAACAGGTGCTTTCCGGCAACTTGGCCAACGCCTGGACGTGCTCGCGCACGACCCTGCGTGAGGCGCGGGAAGCAGACCAGTTGCTCATCAAGTACGTGAGGGCCAACAGCCTCCTTCCCAAGATGCTGGAGCGTTGGGACTTTCGCCACAAGCCCATCCTGCTGATGCGCCACCCATGGGACGTCGTCCAATCGCAGGTGAGGGCGTTTGGCCCAAGGCCCATGGACCTCCGTGTGGAACAGGCCTACGCAGGGCATCGTCAAATCCAAGAGCGGTGGGTGACAATTCAAGCCGAACCGGACCCCTGCGTGCGGCAATTGCATCTGTGGTGCCTGTTGAATGCGCCGATATGGAAGTCGTGCGCTGAGCATCCGGCCGTCGTTTCCGTGGATTACCACGACCTCGTGCTCGACCCCGAAGGAGGGTTGATTGATGTGCTGGAACAACTCCAATGGCAGGCGCCCGAACGCCGTGATTGGACCCCCCAAGGCTTCGTGGCTGGCCTGAACGCTCGGGCGGGAAGCGACACGGACTTTCGGGGAGACTACCTTCAAAACCAGCAGGATCAACTTTGGAAAAACCTCCGTCGGTTGACCCCTGAACGGAGGGCGTCGTTGCAAAACGTGCTGGATTCCTACGGGGTGACGCGTTACGTCATGGACGACATTCGTCCCCAAATGCCTTGAGTCCAGGTTTACCCACCGAACGCGGTCAACCACGCCAAAACGTCGGAGACGCTCACGGCTCCATCCTCGTCGAGGTCGGCCCATCCACAATCCGTGGTGCAACCAAAGTAGCTCAGCATGTCGAGCAAGTCGGCGATGCCCACGATGCCGTCGCAATCGCCGTCTCCGGGCGCGCACACCTCGCAAGTGCCATCGTCGTAAGTCGCCTGGACGTCGTAGTTCGGCGCCGCTTCGTCGGTGCAGCCGAAAACCTCAAGGTTGGTCAGGTCAAAGGGCGCGCCCTCAACCATCATGAGGCCCAACACGTTGCCAAACGTCCCATCGGTCTCCACCAAAGCCATGCTTGCTTGGCCGGACAACGCCTGGCCGTCAAGGACGGTGAATTGCCCCATCAAGTGCAGGCCGTCCACCACCACGCGGTCGTTCCAAATGGATGCCGCCACCGCCAACATGCCTGAGCCGCTGGCGCTCGCAGACGACCAGTCGCCTGCCTCAAAGGCAAGCCTTTGGCCTGAAGCGTCCCGAGTGAGGGTGTAGGGCGTTTCCACCGTGGCCGGTCCGGCCCACATCTCACCCACCGTCCAGAACGACGAGAATTCCGCTTCAGGAAGAACGCTGAAGAACAGCGGATTGATCAGCGCTTGGCTGGGCAATGCATCTTCGCCTGCCCCCGAAAACGCCGACACGTACAAGCCTCCTGGCGCTTCGATGAACCACGGCGCTTGTTCGTCGCCCCACAGCCCCATCATGCGCAATTCATTCGCAGGGAGCGCCGCGAAATCCGCATACAAACGGTACGTCTTGGCTCCCGCTGGAATGTCGCCAAGGCCCGCATCGTGGTCGGCCACAAGCTCCAAGACCCATCCTTGAAACGTGGAGGGGATGATGTCCACAAGCGTCAAGACCTCTTCTCCTCCTTGCTCCTGACAATACTGGTTTTGCACGCTCGTGAAAAGGATGAAATCGTGCACATTGCGCGTGCCGTCCCCGTCCAAATCGCACATGCCTGGCTCCACGCCGGAGTCGCTTGGGATGGAATCTCCCCAGCCGTACGTCAGCACCTGAGAAATGAAATCGGTGTTGGTGACCACCTCATCTCCACTGCCGTCGAGACAGGAGCAGGGCAAGGTTTGGGCTTGCATGGCGAAAAGGCCAAACAGTGACAACGAAAGCATGGAAGCAAGTCGCTTCATGCCTAGAATGTACGTTTTTTGACAATCAAGCACTTGCGGTGAACGCCAAACCGTACAGCTTCATCTGCTTCACCATGGATTGGAGGCCGTTGCTGCGTGTGGGGCTCAGGTGGCTGTGCAACCCAATCTCGTCGAGAAAGGACAAGTTCGCCGTGGCAATGTCCGCCGCAGGGGCGTCGCTGAGCACTCGGACCATGAGTGCCGCAAGGCCTTTGGTGATGATGGCGTCGCTGTCCGCCGTGAACACCACTTGGCCGTCGGCTCCTCGCTTGGCCGCGAGCCACACGCGGCTTTGGCATCCCTTGATGAGGTTGTCATCGATTTTGTCTGCTGGGTCCAGTGGATCCAGTTCCTTGCCCAAAGAGATGATGTGCTCGTACTTCTCCATCCAGTCGCCAAACATGGCGAACTCCTCCGCGATTTCCTCCTGTCGCTGATCAATCACTGAAGCCATGGGTCAAAGGTACAAGCGGGAGGGGTTGGTCGACTCCGCGAAGGCCTCAGCGCAACATGGACACGGCACGTGACACGCCCGCCGCCAGCCGGTCGATCTCCTCGACGGTGTTGTACGCCCCAAACGACGCGCGAACCGTCCCAGGAATGCCGAGCTTGTCCATCAACGGCTCGGTGCAATGGTGGCCTGTGCGCACGGCGATGCCGAGCTGATCGAGCAACGTGCCCAGGTCGTAGGGGTGCACGCCATCCACAAGGAACGACACCACCCCGGCCTTGCAAGGCGCCGTGCCGTAGAAGCGCAGCCCCTCAATGCCCTCCAGTTGGGCGTGGGCGTGTTGCGTGAGCTCGTACTCGTGGGCCGTCAAAGTTGGCATGCCCACGCCATTCATCCAATCCAATGCGGCGCCCAGGGCAATGCCACCACTGATGTGCGGGGTGCCAGCCTCAAACTTGTAGGGAAGCTCGTTGTAGGTCGTGCCCTTCTCAAAGCTGACGGTGCCAATCATCTCCCCGCCACCGCGGTAGGGCGGCATGGCATCGAGCAAAGCCTCTTTGCCGTACAAGATTCCAATTCCCGTCGGCCCGTAGGTCTTGTGCCCGCTGAACATGTAGAAATCCACGTCCAAGTCACGCACGTTGACTGGCAAGTGAGGGACCGATTGAGCACCGTCCACGAGCACGGTCGCCCCGGCATCGTGGGCGCGTGAGGTCCAGTGCTTCACGTCATTCACGGTGCCCAGGGCATTGGAGACGTGGGTGAAAGCCACAAGTTTGGGGTTGCGTGCGAGGTGCGCCTCAAACATCTCGCCGTCCAAGGTGCCGTCTTCGTTCAATTCCACCACCAGAATGTCGAAGCCCTGCTCCAGCGCAAGCATTTGCCATGGCACGATGTTGCTGTGGTGCTCCATCCGAGTCAGCACCACGCAGTCGCCTGCGGAGAGGT